>JAYTOQ010000216.1:0-3340 GCA_043747665.1 Polyangiaceae bacterium
CGAGCTCGTCGGCGACGCGCTTCCACGTGTCGATGCTGATGCCGCTCCAGCTGCCGTCGGGATTGTGGATCACGAACGGCGCGATCTCGTGGGTGCCGACGACGAGCGGCGCGGCCTTCTGCGCGGACGCGGCGGAGGGCAGCGAGCAGAGGACGAAGAGCAGCGCGCATGCGAGGAGGCGCGCCGGTCGGAGGAGAGCGTGAAGGTTCGTGGTCATGGCAAAGAGGGGCCGTCGCGAGCGTCGCGCACGATGCGTCGACAGCCCGCGTGTGCGGCCTTGTGCACCATTGACGCCAGTCGGCGGGGTCGTCGCGCCGCGCGGACGTCGATTTCCAAAAAACGCACCGTGACGGGACAGTTGCCACTGAACGAGCCCCGCTCGGGTCAACCGACCGGCTGGGACACGGGGCGGCCCACGGGACTCCGCGAGGCCCAGGGGGCGACTCCAGCGACGGTCCCTTCGGCGGCGAGCGCGCGTTCACGACCGCGACCGCGACCGCGACGTCGATGTCAGGGCGTGCCACTTGCTGACCCCTCGGCCTGGGATCGACACAGCCTTTTTCCTGCGTGTTCTGGTGATGACGAGCCGGCAGGGACGGTGCTGGCCCGGGTCCTCGATGGGACCTCGTCGATTGCCGGGCAACTCTCGGAAATTTCTTGTCGCCGCGATCGGCGTGGCCGCCGTTTCCTACGTGGGATGCCGCTCGAGCACCTTCGACCGCGCAGGCCCTTCCACTGGCGCACGCTGAGCGCCCACGCGAGGCCCGACTCCGGCAACTTCCAGAGGCCGGGAAAGAAGTAGATGGCCGCAAGGACCGCTGCGAACCAGACGAGGTGCATGTCGTGCACCACCGCGCCCCCGAGCTGCGCGAGCCCGAAGACGTAGAAGCCGCACACCGCGACCAGGCCTAGCGCAAGCCGCGAGCGATACCCGACGAGATCGGCAAATGCGCCGAGCGCCACCCCGAGCTGGGCCAGCAGCGCGAGACGCGGTCCGATGGGTACGTGAGCGACGAATTAGCCGAGACCCTCCGGCGCGACGCGCAAAGCCTTGGGAAATGCAGCGTGGTGAGGGGCGCTCCGGACCTCGGGCGACGCGAGCACGACGGCGCATACGACGATGCGGAGGAGCGCCAGCGTCTCCGGATGCTCGGGCGCTGGCCGGAGCAAACGCGGAACTACGTCCACGTACCGCGCGGCGAGTGTCGCATGGGGTCTGCGCTCGGAGCGGCGGCCAGCGGAAGTGCTAGGCTTCGCGCGTGTCGGCGGTCTCGAAACCTGCGACGTACGAGGATCTCTTCTCGCTCCCGCAGTACGTGACCGGCCAGATCATAGACGGAGTCTTGTACGGGCATCCGCGTCCCGGCACACGGCACGCGCTCGCGGCCAGCGGTCTCGGCGAGGAGCTCGGGCCGCCGTTCAAGCGCGGCAAGGGCGGCCCAGGCGGCTGGGTCATCCTGTTCGAGCCGGAGCTTCACCTTCGCGCCGATATCGTGGTCCCAGATCTGGCCGGCTGGCGGCGCGAGCGAATGCCCGAGACGCCGCTCGAGCCCTTCCTCACGCTCGCGCCCGACTGGCTGTGCGAGGTCCTCTCGCCGAGCACCGCAGCGTTCGACCGGAAGCAGAAGCTGCCGATCTACGCCAGGGACGGCGTGCGCCACGTGTGGATCGTCGAGCCCGAGTCCAGGACGCTCGAGGTGCTCCGGCTCGACGGTGATGGCTACCGGATCGTCGTCGTCGCGAGCGACGATGACAAGGGGCGCTTCGAGCCGTTCCACGCCATCGAGCTCGACGTCTCGATCCTCTGGGCGCGGTGACGCCCGCGTCGGGCGCCGGTGCGGCTACAGCTCGCGGATCTGGCCGTCGGTGCCCACGAGGCCTCGGTAGATCGCGTCAACGTCGAGCGTCAGCTCGACCGACGAAAGCGATACCGTCTCGCCGACCGACGCCGCCTTGCAGATCGTCCATGCCTCGTCGGTCCGCACGAAGCGCTCGATGCACGGCGTTCCCCTCGACGCCACGAGGACGTATTCGAGGAACGACGGACAGGACCGGTAGTGCTGAAACTTCTTCCCGCGGTCGTAGGCCTCGGTGCTGTCGGACAGGACCTCGATGATCACCCTCGGGTTGCCGACAGTATTCCTATCCTCGGGATCCCGGACGAGCTCTCCGCAGATCACGAGAGCGTCCGGGTACGAGACCTTCTTTGTGGCGTTCGAACGCGCAGCGCTTCGCTGAACGTTCGACAAGGCGGCTTCAGCTGGCTCACGTACCTCCAGCCATCGCGAACACCTCGCCCCGATCGAGCTCGTGGCGCTGTTCGCTCTTCTCCTCGAGCGCGACGTACTCCTTGAACGTGAGCCGCTTGTCCACCCCCGCCGTCATGCGCCAATCATGGCACCAGCCACGGTTTCTGAGGCCGGGGTCCGACCTCCATGGGTGGAGCTCTGGACCTCCGCCGCTGGAGGTCCGACCATGCGTCAGCTCCGCGCGAGTGACTTGGCGAGTGCGTGAAGCTCGGAGAGCGGCGCCACGATCGTGACCTTCGCCTCGCGGTTCATGAGGCCCGCCTTCAGCGCGACGGTAGCCGTGAGGCCGAGCGCGCGCAGGCTCTTCGCGAGGGCAGCGACGCGCTTGCGATCGGCTTCGGATACGCCGCGTCCGCGCTTGCTCGTGCGCGTGCGAACGCTCTTGGTCTCCTCGGCGATGGCGCCCGCGCTCATGTTCTTCACGTCGAGCGTGCGACCGTGGACGACGACCTTGCCGCGCAGGGCGTCCGCGACCGTGTCGTGCTCGGGGGTCGCGCCGATCAGCTCGGCGACGCTCGATGCCTTCGTCGAGGTACCGAGGGCGACGGCCTCCTCACGCGACATGCTCTCCACGATGTCGATGAGCCGCTGCGCCTGCGTGGCTGACATCCGGAGATCGGTGCTGCAGAACGCGTCCCAGGACGGGCGACCGAACGCGCGCGGGACCTCCGGCTTCTTCAGTCGCAGGAGCGCCTCGCCGATGTCGTAGAAGGCGGCCGTGATCTCACCGCGCTTGCTGCGGATGAAGGCGATGTCGCGCCGCGCGGCCGCGACGATGCGGGCGATCTTGCCCTTCGCCATCGCCTCGGCGCGCTTCACGAGCGCAGAGGGAAGGTTCGTCGCTTTCGTCGTGGCCGTACCCGCGCGCGCGGCGGGCTTCCTGGGCTTTGGCATCGTCCGATCGTAGACCGCCGAGCTATCACTGCCCTCAAATTAGGTGCCCGCCGCCGGCTGGCTCGCGCACCATTGGAACTCGACATAAACTGCAGCAATGGCGTCCGGTCTGGAGATAGGGTTCGAGCTCGACCGGC
>JAYTOQ010000217.1:0-2886 GCA_043747665.1 Polyangiaceae bacterium
CGGGCGACCACGACGATCGCGTGAAGTAGAAGTTGCCCGCGGCGTTCGTGGTCACCGTTCGCGGCGCGCCGCCGTCCGCGAGCTGCGTCGCGTCGAAGACCGTCACGGTCGCGCCGGCGAGCGGCGGCGAATCGGGCGCCGCCGTCTGGTACACGGTGCCGGCCACGCTGAGCTCGGAGCTCGAAGGACCGTCGCCACCGTGGCACGTCAGGCACGGCTGACCGCCGCGATGGTTCGGTCCCGCGGGCACGCCGCCCTTCTCGCCGCCCAGCGCAGAAACGCGTGCATCATGCAAGGGATCGCTGCACGCCCACGCCAGCGCCGCCGCGAGGGCGGTTCCGCCGAGAGCGAGGGCCATGCCGCCGCGACGCTTCACTGTCATGGCTCCTCCAGCTCGAGGGTGATCGACCCGAGGAGCCCGGTGCGTGACGTGATGAAGAGGTCGTCGAGGTAAGTCGTGTAGACCGCGTCGGCCTCGAACGCGATGGCGAAGAAGTGCGGGTGCGCGGAGCTGCCCAGGAACACCTTCGCGCCACCGCCGCCGGTCACGCCGAAGAGCGGCCCCAGCTCGCGATCGCCGGTGCGGAACTCGGGAAGCGAAAAGCCCTGCTGGCTCGCCGAGACGTACGCGCGGTGCCAGAAGGTCACCGGCGTCTGGGCGTGGAAGCGGACGTGCGGCCAGAGACGGACGCGATCGGCGACGTCGAAGATCCAGCGCGCATCGGTGGTGGTCGCCTTCACGCCCCAGTTGTCGACGTAGGCGCGCTCGGTGGCGCGGATGGTCGAGGACTCGAGGCGATGCGCGATCTGGAAGCTGAGCGCGAAGCGACGGCGCGCAAGCGGGAGCTGCTCGAGCGGTCGCTCCACGAGCCGATGAGCGTTGACGTATTCGATGGACGCACCCGAGGGCACGTTGACCGCTTCCTTCGGCGAGAACATCGGGATGTAGCGATAGGGCTTCGACTGATCGCCGTTCTCGATGATCGCGCTGAGGGAGAGCGACGCGAGCGTCGCGGGACCGACCACCTGATCGAAGCCGAGCAGGAAGCTCCCGCGCTGCAGCGAGCGCGCGAACGTCGTGAAAGGCGTACCGCTGCGACCGATGGTGTCGTGCCCGTAGCCATAGCCGAAGAAGAGCGACGTGTTCTTCTCGTCGAGATCGTAGCTGATGTTGCCGGACGCGCCGTAGGAGAGGTAATCGGGCTCGCTCGACGCCGATGCCGAGAAGCCCACCCCGAGGTCGCGCGGCTTGTAGCGACCGGAGAGCGTGCCGGCATGCCGGACCTCGTGCCAGCGCTTCGATGCGGTGGCGATGATGTCGACCGAGGCCGCCGACACGACATCGACGAGGTAGCTGCCGGAGAGCGTCGCCCCGTCGACGACGTTCTCGATGGTGCCGGTGATGGCCGGCGTGAAGACCGTGACGTGATCGCTGTCGGTGTAGGCGGCGGTCTCCAGCGCAGCGGTCTTCTTGCTGGTGTCCTCGAGGCCCGAGCCCGACGCCCCGCGGTCGAGCTGCGCCGGGCGCGGCGCTACGCCGTCACCGCTTCCCACCGGGGGCGTGGCCTGGTTCGCGCGCGGATCGGCAGAGCGCAGGCGCGTCGCCGACGCGGGTCCGCCGCCCGCGGTGGCCGAGCCACCGCAGGCTGACAGCGAGAGCAGCGAGAGCGGCGAGAGCGGCGAGAGCGGCGAGAACGCGAAGAGCGCGACTCGCAGAGCCGATATGACGTGAGCGAGCTTCATCGTCGGGGGGAAACGACGCGAGTAGTGAGACTCAAGTCGAAGACGAACGCAAGCTGGAGAAGCGAGCCTGACAATCTTCGACGCGCCGTTGTTTACGCCGCGGTGCCGGGCGCCGCTGCGCGCGGAAACTTACGCTCGTGCGCG
Organism: Polyangiaceae bacterium; assembly: GCA_043747665.1. Classification (GTDB taxonomy): domain Bacteria; phylum Myxococcota_A; class Polyangia; order Polyangiales; family Polyangiaceae; genus Labilithrix. The sequence goes on from JAYTOQ010000217.1 coordinate 1,888, forward strand.
ACTCGGCGCTCCACGTTCACGAACGATCGAGGAAGTCGGTGACGTATGCTCCCGGCGATGTCGCGCGCCTCCGTCACGCGCAGCGCGCTCCTCGCTGCCGTCACCCTCGCCGCCGTCACGCCGACGTGCGCACCCGACTCGCGCGCCCTACCACCCTGCGATGCGTCGCCAGCGTTGCCGAACGTCGTGCCCGGCGCGGCCGTCGTCACAGTTGCTGCGGTGGGCGACATCGCGGACTGCGCCGGCGGCAGCCAGATGGCGGTGGCGACCGCCATCGAGGGCATCAAGCCCGATGCCGTCTTCGCGCTCGGAGACCTCGCGTATCCGAATGCCAACATCGACGAGCTCGTCGATTGCTACGGGCCGAGCCTCGGTCGCTTCCGCAGCATCACGCGCGCCGTGCCCGGCAATCACGAGTACCACACGCCGCACGCCGGCGCGTATTACGCCTATTTTTGCGGCTCTTCAGGAGATGCGTTCAAGGGCTGGTACAGCTTCGACATCGGCCGCTGGCACGTCGTCGCGCTCAACAGCAACTGCGGTGGTGACCTCGACGTCGTCTCCGACGTCGCCGACGACTTCGGCGGCTGCGACGCGAGCTCGCCGCAGGCGGCGTGGCTGCGCGCCGATCTCGATGCGCATCCCAGCGGCTGCACGCTCGCCATGTGGCACCACCCGCGCTTCAGCGCGAGCAGCGAGGGCGGCAGCCCGATGGTGGATGCGCTGTGGCGCATCATCGTGGAGCACGGGGTCGATCTCGTGCTCAACGGTCACGCGCACAGCTACCAGCGCTTCCCGCGGGTCGGTGTCGACGGGCTGCGCGACGACGTGAACGGGACGCGCAACATCGTGGTCGGCACCGGCGGCGTCAAGCTCGCGAAGTTCAGCGCGAAGGAGCCAAACCGCAGCGAAATGCGCGCGAACGACTCGCACGGCGCGCTCCGTCTCGAGCTTCGCGAGCACGACTACGCGTGGTCCTTCGTACCTGTGAACGGCGAC
>JAYTOQ010000218.1:0-8520 GCA_043747665.1 Polyangiaceae bacterium
GAGAGCAAGGTGACCGACTCTCGAGCCGGGACCTCCGGCGACGTCATCCGTCGGCGGCGTGAATGCGAGGGCTGCGTCCGGCGTTTTACGACGTACGAGCGCGTCGAGGAGGTCCTCCCGCTCGTCGTGAAGAAGGACGGACGGCGCGAGACCTTCGACCGCCAGAAGGTCCTCGGCGGCCTCCGGCGTGCGTGTGACAAGCGCGCGGTACCGATCGCCCGCCTCGAGGTCATCGTCGACGCCATCGAGCGCGAGCTCATCGACTCCGGCGACAAGGAGATCAGCGCCGAGCAGGTCGGCGAGCGCGTGATGAGCCACCTCAAGGAGGTCGACCCCGTCGCTTACGTTCGGTTCGCGAGCGTCTATCGGCAGTTCAAGGACATCGACGAGCTGCGCACCGAGATCGATCAACTGGCACGCAAGGACGCCGGACCGTCGACGCCGACGCCCTCCGCGCGGACGCCTCAGTCATGAGCACCCGAGACACGAGAGACGGCAAGCTCACGGGTCGCGCGCCGAGCGCCGCGCCGCCCGCGGGTCCGGCCGGCGGTCCGCCCTCTGCGCGCTCGCCGTCGCAGGCGCCTTCGCTGCCCCCGCCGCCGACGCCGCCGACCGACGACGAACGCTGGATGGATGTCGCGCTCACGCACGCGAAGAACGGCAAGCCGTCGCCGAACCCGCACGTCGGCGCGATCGTCGTGAAGAACGGCGAGCTCGTCGCGAGCGCGCATCACGAGCGGGCCGGCACCGATCACGCGGAGGTCATCGCGCTCCGTGCTGCGGGCGACAAGGCGGCAGGCGCCTCGCTCTACGTCACGCTCGAGCCGTGCAACCACCACGGCCGAACCACGCCGTGCACCGATGCCATCATCGCCGCGAAGGTGGCACGCGTGATCGTCGGCTGCCTCGATCCGAACCCGCACGTCGAGGGCGGCGGCGCCGAGCGTCTGCGTGCTGCGGGCATCGAGGTGGTCATCGGCGTGCGCGAGGAGAAGTCACACGCGTGGATCGCCCCCTGGGCGAAGCACATCACGCTCGGCGTGCCCTACGTCTCGCTCAAGCTCGCCCTCTCGCTGGACGGCCGCATCGCCACGCGCACCGGCGAGTCGAAGTGGGTCACCGGTCCCGACGCACGCGCCAAGGTTCATCTGCTGCGCGCAAAGAGCGACGGCATCGCGGTCGGCATCGGCACCGCGCTCGCCGACGATCCGCGGCTCACCGTGCGCGACGCGCCGGGGACCAGCCCGCTGCGCATCGTCTTCGACACCAAGCTGCGCCTTCCGACCGACTCCCGACTGGTGCAGACTGCACGTGAAATTCCCACGCTCGTGCTGTGCGGGCTCGACGCGCCCCACGACGTCGAGGAGGCGCTCAACGCCTTCGGGGTCGAGTGCCTGCGCTCGCCGCTCGCGGCCGAAGGGCGCCTCGACGTGCTCTCCGCGCTCCGCTCGCTCGCGCAGCGAGGCATCGTCAGCCTCATGGTGGAGGGTGGCGCCGAGCTCGCCGGCAGCTTCCTCGCGGGGCGCTTCGCGGACGAGCTCCACGTGTTCGTTGCGCCCATCCTGCTGGGCCCGCGAGGCCGCGCCGGGGCGGTGGACTGGGCTGGTCCGGATACGCCGCAGCAGGCGCCACGCATCGCGTCGCCGGCCTGGGAGCTCGTCGGCAACGACGCGTACGTGCACGGCCCCCTCGTCTATCCGGAGTGAGCCACTCGCGCCGCGGGGCATGACGGGTTAAGCTTTCCCAGGTCATGGTACGTACGATCCTGCATTACCCCGACAAACGCCTTCGTGAGCGCGGCAAGAAGATCGAGGCGATCACGCCCGAGCTTCGCAAGCTCATCGATGACATGGCCGAGACCATGTACGCGGCGCCTGGCGTCGGCCTCGCCGCGACGCAGATCGGCGAGGCGCTCCAGCTGTTCATCGTCGACATTGCCGACGCCGAGGAGCCGAGCGACCTCAAGGTCTTCGTGAACCCCGAGATCCTCGAGACCGACGGCGAGGTCACCTGGCAAGAGGGCTGTCTGAGCTTCCCGGGCATCCAGGAGGACATCGATCGCGCCGCGCACGTTCGCGTGCGCGCCCAGGACCGCGACGGCAAGTGGTTCGAGCTCGAGGCCGAGGGCCTCCTCGCGGTGGCCATCCAGCACGAATACGACCATCTCCAGGGTCAGCTGATGATCGACCACATGGGCCCGCTGAAGAAGCGCCTCACCCACCGCAAGATGGTGAAGCGCGCCGAAGAACAAGGCGCGACGACCTGAGACGCGTGGAGCTGGTTGCCAGTCCCGCCTAACGCGTCCCAGAGCAGCGCGCAGGGATCGCGCGGTGATGGGATGCGTTACCGGCCGGCGCGTTTGAAGAGCGATGGGTCGAGCTTGAGGCCGCGTGCGGCGAGGTCGTTGGCGAGGCGCGGGACGACGCCCGATGCGGTGTGGCCGCCTTCGCCGCCTTGGGGATCGGCCGCGTAGACGAAGATGTCGCGCGCGACGATGCCCTTCGCGTCCGATCCGCCGAGCTCGGCGATGCGCATGATCCGGAGTCGACCGTCGGCGAGGGCGCTGACCTCGATCGCGATGTCGAAGGCTTCGCCGACAACGTCGCGCATGGCCTCGAGGCTGAGACCCGGGCGATGAAGCACGAGCTGCGCGACCAGGCGTGAGAGCGCCTGACGCAGCGTGGGCGCCGAGATCGACGCAAGGACGCCTTCGCTGCCCTCGGCCATCGCATCGACCGTGGCGGCGGCCACGCCGCCGGCAAGCTGCGCGACGACGAGACGATCGGGACGGAGGCGAGCGGCCGCGCGGACAGTGTCCTCGCCGGCCTTCCGCGTATCGACGATCGAGAGCGGCACGGCGTGCGCGTTGCCGACCGCGATCTCCTCGACGTCCTGGACGACGCAGACGCGCTCGCCCGGAGCCGCGCTCGAGGCGAGCGCCGAGAGAACGGAGCCTGCAGCAGCGCCCGAGACGAGCACGTTGGCGCGGGCCGCCACGCAAGCTTCCAGGAACTGCGCCATCGGTCGCGAGATCGCGCTCGAACGAACCAGGTCTTCCAGGGTCGACTCGACCCGACGACGCTTCCTGATCGAGAGCACGTGAGTCGAGGCCGCGGGCGGCGCGATCGCGACGAGCGACGCGCGCGGAAGCCTTCGCTCGAGGACCGTCTCACCGGGACGCCAGCCGTCGCCGCTCTGTTGAGCGAGGCGTGCGATCACGCGATAGAGAGCCTCTTCGCTGCTGAACCCAGCGCCCTCGTTGACGGTGCTGCCCGAGCGCACCGTGAAGATCTGGTCGTAGCGGACGCAGTGGATCTCGCTGACCTCCTCGTCCTCCAGGAGCGGTCCGATCGCGCCGAGGCCCACGAGCTCGCGATGGGCGTCGCGCATCACGCCGTCGAGATCGACGTCTTGCGGCGCTTCGCCCTCTTCGCGCATGGCGTTCGCCTGGTCGCGCGCGGCACGCTCGATCTGCTGCGCGAGCGCATCGGCGACGATCGGGCTCGAGCGGAGCGCCGAGAGATCGACGGCATCCGCGATGCGGCCCATCAACATGGTGAGCGCGAGGCGACGGCCGGCCTGCGCAGGGCTTTCCTTCGGCGGCGTGCGTCCCGGCGGCGCGGTGGGCCGCACCTGCGGCGGCGGGATCGACGGCGCATGCTGCATCGACGGCTGCGGCGGAGGTGGCGGAGGTGGCGGAGGCGCCGCTTGCGGCGGAGGCGCAGCTTGCGGCGGAGGCGCCATCGGGTGAGGCGGAGGCGGAGGCGGAGGCAGCGGCGCGAGCACCGGCGGAGCCTGCGGCGTCGGCTGGACCGGCATCGGCACCGGCATCGGCACCGGCACCGGCATCGGCTGCATCGGCTGGGCCGTCAGCGGCTGCTGGAGCGCGCCGGCGGGGGCCGCGGAGGGTAGACGGCCACCGATCATCGGCGGCGACATCTGGTTGAGCGGCATCGTCATCGGCCGCTGGCCGCTGCCGCTGCTTCCGCCGGGAGGCGGGCCGCCCTGCATCGGCTGCGCAGGCGGGGGCGCGGCCGACTGCATGCGCGGCTTCTGCACCGGCGCGCTGTCATCGGGATCTTGATCGAGCTGGTAGTTGCCGGCCTCGGGCGGGCGCGTCGGCGCCTGCTGTTGCTGCTGGGGCGGAGCATTCGACACGTTGTTTGCTTGCGGCCGCGGCGCGCCCGGCGGATGCGTGGGCGCCTTCAGCGTGACGGCGGGAGGGTTGTTGACCTGCCGCGGCGGCGGGACGTTGTCGCGCGCGAGCGTGCGGATCGACTCCTCTTCACCGCCCGACGCGGCCTCGGGCGGCGCCGCCGACGCACCGTTGGTCTCGAGGCGCAGCACGAAGTCGCCGATGTAGATCTTGTCGCCCTCGCGGACGATCGTCGCCTGCGCGATCTTGCGACCGTTGACGTAGGTGCCGTTGGTGCTCTTCAGGTCGGTGACGATGAAGCGACCGTCACGGAAGAGCAGGCGCGCGTGATGCTTCGAGACGTTTCCCTTCGGGAGCATCAGGTCATTGCCCTGAACGCGCCCGACGTTGATCTCGTTTTTGTCGAAGCTCTCCCTACGCTCCGCGCCGCCTTTTTCGCTGATGATGATCGCAAACATCGCGCGCACGTCCCTCTGAGCCCGCTGTCCCCGTACGAGGCGACCGTTCAAGCGAACGGGCTACCCGGTGCCATCTCGCAGCATCGACAAACGTTGCTCGCTATGGCCGTCGGATTTCAACGGGATTGTCAGGGACTTTCGCGCGGTCTGTCAATTACGGGGCAGCGTTAACGCGAAGTCCCGCAAAGCTCAGGCCCTCAGGCCGGGTCCGTTTCAGCTCCGAGCCTCAGTCACCGCGCGGCGCGCGACGGCCCTTGACCTCGGAAGCGACCATCCCGAGCAGCTCACCGGCGAGGGCCATGACGTCGCGCTCCGCATAGCCGCCCGCGCGGAGCTCGCGGTAGATGGTCTTGGCGAGGATCGCGAGCGCCTTGGGGTCGGCGGGGCTTGCCCCGGGCTGGGTATCGAAAGGAAGTGCCATTCGGGTTGGCACACGTACAAGCGCCATGCCATCGGCCGGAGGGGCGAATTTCCTCAATTCAACGGCGAATCGGCCCTCTCGCGCGGCGCCGGACGCGAACGAACGTGCTCAGGTACGGAGGTTTCGCCGCGTACCGGCTTACGCAGTGACCCGCCCGCTCGTGCTTGCTGCGCGCAAGGTCGTGATAGGGTGCGCGCGATGAGCGAGCCGCCTGCGAAGCGCGCATGGCTCGAGCCGGGGAGCCGTTCGCGACGGCTCGCCTTCGGCCTCGGCATCTACCTCGCCTGCCTAGCGGTGTTCGCGCTGGTCGCGGGCGACCGGCTGACGACGCACACGCCGTACAACCACTTCGCGCACCTCGCCGACGCCTGGTTGCACGGCCGGCAGTACCTGGTGAGCGGCGCGCCCGGTTATGCCGGGAACAACGACTTTGCGGTCTTCGAGGGGAAGACGTTCATCAGCTTTCCACCCTTCCCAGCGCTGCTCATGCTGCCGCTCGTCTGGGTGGCGGGCAGCCCCGAGAACTTCCGTGACGCGCAGTTCATCGTGTGGCTCGGGGGGATCGGGCCGGCCGTGCTCTGGCTCGTGCTCGAGAAGCTCCGTCGCACGGGCCGCACCGAGCGGACCGAGGCCGAGAACCTCCAGCTCGCGCTGCTCTTCGCCTTCGGCACCGTCTACTTCTTCTCCGCGGTGCAGGGCACGGTGTGGTTCGCGGCGCATGTCGTCGGCGTCGGCCTGGCGGCGCTCTTCGTGCTCTTCGCGCTCGACGTGGAGCGGCCGATCCTCGCCGGGCTAGCGCTCGGGTGCATGTTCCTCACGCGCACGACGACGTTGCTGGTCGGGCTGTTCTTCGTGTTCGAGCTGATACGTGTAGCTTACACGCGTAAGACGACGTTGCCTTTGCCGCACGAAGGGTCGCTTCGGCATCGGGTCGAGACGACGCTCCGCGAGCTCGACTGGCCATGGCTCACCAGGCAGGCGAGCCTCTTCGCGGTGCCGGTGCTCGGTGCGTTGGCGTTTGCGTCGTGGACCAACTACACGCGCTTCCACGATCCGAGGCCGTGGGCGTTCGGCCACGAGTACCTGACGGTGGGCTGGCAAGCGCGCATCCGCCTTTGGGGCCTTTTCAGCTACCACTTCCTCGGTCGCAACCTGGGCGTCATGCTCGCGAGCCTGCCGTGGCGCCCGCCGCCGGGCGACATGACGCCGGGACGACCGCCGTTCATGATCAGCGGTCACGGTCTCGCGTTGTGGTTCACGACGCCGTTCTACCTGTGGCTCCTGCGACCGAAGAACGTGACGTACCTGACATGGGCGGCGGGCCTCGCTGCGTTGGGGCCGCTCGTCATGAACCTCCTCTACCAGAACAGCGGCTGGGTGCAGTTCGGCTACCGCTTCTCGAACGACTACGCCGTGCTGCTCTTCGTGATGCTCGCCATCGGTGTGCGGCGTATGGGCCGCGTCTTCTGGATCGCTGCGATCTGGGCGGTCGCCTGGAACATCGTCGGGGCGGTGACGTTCGAACGAGAAAAGTACGGAGCGCTGTACTCTCATGATCCCAACGGGGTCTACCAGGCGGATTGACCGATGCGCTCGCCGACACTCTTCATCCTGTTCGCGGGCGCGCTCACGCTGAGCGCGTGTGGCAAGCCTCCCATCGAGCCGCGCTACGCTCCCGGCGCGCGACGTAGCAGCACCATCACGGTGACGGCGCGCTCGTTCAGCGACGGCACGCGCATCCCGGTCGATCACACATGCGACGGCAGCGACGTCCCGCCGGAGCTGGTGCTCAGCTCACCGCCGGAGAACACCAAGTCGCTCGTGATCCTCGTCGAGGATCCCGACGCATCGAGCGGCGTCTTCACGCAGATGATCGCGTTCAACGTGTCGCCGGAGCTGCGCAAGCTCCCGTCCGCGCCGGATCTCACGGCGGCGGGCGAAGGCGCGCGCTTCGGCCTGAACGACTTCGGCGGCGTTCGCTACCAGGGCCCCTGTCCGCCGAAGGGCGAGGCGCATCGCTATCGCTTCCGGGTCATCGCGCTCGACACGATGCTCAAGCTCACCGAAGGCGCCACGCGCGCGCAGCTCGACGAAGGCATGGACGCCCACATCCTCGGCGAGGGCTCGCTGATGGGCCACTTCGGCCACTGACCGGGAGGAGTCCACTCTCCAGCCGCTGGGCGACGCCCATCGCGGCTGTGGCGGAAGCGGTGTCGACGATCCCGCGCCGCTCGGCCTCGTGCTCGACTTGGTACACGCAGGTGATCAGCTCGAGCGCGTCTCTGGCCTCGGGCACGTCGCCGGCCTCGAAGTATTTTCTCCGGGCGTGCGCGAGACATCCGCTACGCCGACGCCTGCCCTTCTTCTCGAGGGGATCACAGCCCCGGTAGTCATCGCAGATGAATGCGCCGGGCGGTTTGCCGAGAAGGTCGAGCGGCAGATCCCCGCCGCGAGTCGTTCACATCGCCGAGAAGCGAGATCCTCGAGACCTGGGCGGCCGAGCCCGAGCGGTACTGGAGGTCCATCAATCACGTCGTGGCGGCGCGGGGTCACGTCCTCGGCGCGAGCTAGCCGGGTGTTGATGAGCGCGAGATTCCCCGCTCGGTGCGCGTGCGCGCCTGGCGCCATTGTTCGGTGAACTGGCGCAGGCTTGCGCCCGCAGGTCGCTATGCCTCTCGCACGAGGACCACATGACCAACCTGCACGATCGAGAAGAGACTCCGCTGACCGCACGTGAGAGGCGCTTCGACGCTGCGCCCCGGTCCGCACACGGACCAGGAATGTTCGGCGTCGCAGCCCGTGCGGCGCTCGTCCTTCTCTCCCTCTCCGCGTGCGCGCCGGACACAACCGCCGCAGAGGACTTCGAGGAGGAGCCCACCGGAAAAGCATCGTCTGCGCTCGTTGCCTACGACTGCACGAAGCACACCGATACCGGATATCGCAACGGCATGGCGTTCCCGATCACAGTCGTCACCGTGGACGGCAATCCCGTGGAGATCGCCACGGCGGATGCGTTCTTGACGATGGCGAAGGCGGCGGAGGCGGACGGCGTCGTTATTCGAATCAACAGCGGCTTTCGCACCATGGCGGAGCAGCAATACCTCTACCACTGCTACGTCACGCACTCGTGCAACAGCGGAAACCTGGCCGCGCAACCTGGCTATTCCAATCACCAGAGCGGACACGCCATCGACATCAACACCGGCGGCGGCGCGCTTGCCTGGTTGAATGCGCACGGCGCGACGCATGGTTTTGCGCGCACCGTCCCGAGTGAGACCTGGCACTGGGAATGGTGGGGCGCCGGCTCCGTGCAGCCGTTCTGCCAGGCGACGCCGCCCGTCGGCTACCTCGACGCGGCGTCTTGCGCGTCCATCAGCGGATGGACGCAGGACCCCGCGAAGGCCACCGCGGCGATCGACGTCGACGTGTTCTTCGACGGCGTGCAAGGAGCCCCCGGCGCGCAGTCACTCGCGGTCGTCGCCGAC
>JAYTOQ010000219.1:0-2011 GCA_043747665.1 Polyangiaceae bacterium
CGCAAGGTGTATCCACCGCCGGCGTGACGGCTGCGCGGAGACGCGGCCATTCGATCGGCATGTCCCGCATCACTCTCGCTGGCGGCCTGCTCACCTCACTCGTCCTGACGTCCGCGTTCGCGGGTTGCCTCAGGCGCGACGTCGCGGCCGAGGAGCCCACGACGACGATCTCGTTCGCCAGCGTCGTGCCGCAGCCGGCCATCGACAAGGTGGACGTGATCGTCATGGTGGACAACTCGTCGTCCATGGCCGACAAGCAACGCATCCTCGCCGACGCCGTGCCGGATCTCGTGCGCGGCCTCGGCCTCGTGCAGCCGCGCTGCGTCGACAAGAAGACGCGCATGCGCACCAGCGACGTCGCCGATCCGTTGAAGCCCGACGGACAGCAATGCCCCGCCGGCAGCGAGCCCGCGTTCACGCCCATCACCGACATGCACATCGGCGTGATCTCGTCGTCGCTCGGCGGCATGAGCTCGAAGACGTGCGCCCCCGACCAGGGCCGGCACAACGACGACAAGGGCCACCTCGTCGCGCGCGGTGACAAGCCCGCGAGCATCGCGCAGACCGGAGACCTCGGCTTCCTCGCGTGGTACCCGGACGTCGCGCAGAACCAGGACAAGAGCCGTCATCCGCAGCCGCCGGTCCCCGCGACCGGGAGCCTCGCGGGCCTGAGCACGGCGTTCCAGGATCTCATCGTCGGCGTGGGTCAGGACGGATGCGGGATCGAGGCGCAGCTCGAGAGCGTCTATCGCTTCCTCGTGCAGCCCGATCCCTGGACCGAGATCGCGCGCGACGACAGCGACCACGCGACGTACGGCCCGAAGGATCACGTCGACGTCGAGCTCCTCCGCCAACGCGCGGCGTTCCTGCGTCCCGATTCCCTGGTCGCGGTGGTGCTGCTCAGCGACGAGGACGACGCATCGGTCGACCCGCTCGCGTTCCAGGGGACCGCGTGGAGGTTCGAGGAGGCCGACACCGTGCTGCCGCTCGCGACCGCGGCGTGCGCGACCGATCCGGCGTCGAACAAGTGCACGTCGTGCCTCTTCGCGCCCGACGGCGACGGCTGCGGGGGCCATCCGTTCTACGCCCCGCAGCAGACGCCGCTCAACACGCGTTTTGCCTCGATGAAGCAGCGCTTCGGCGTCGATCCGCGCTTTCCGATGTCACGCTACGTCGACGCGTTCACGAAGAAGGTGGTGCCGAGCCGTGACAACGAGCACGAGAAGGGCGTGTACGTCGGCAAGCCCGACTGCACGAACCCGCTCTTCGCGGCGCATCTGCCGTCGGGTGCGGGTGAGGAGCTCTGCAAGCTCCCCAAGGGACCGCGCACCCCGGATCTCGTGTATTTTGCAGTCATCGGCGGTGTCCCGAACACGCTGTTGCCCGCCGATGGTGACTCGTCGTCGGTCGACTGGACGAAGATCCTCGGCAAGGATCCGGCACGCTTCGACGAGAGCGGCATCGACCCGCACATGATGGTGTCGACGACGCCGCGCGCCGGGCTGCCGGGCCCGACCGCCGCCGACGACGCCGATCCGGTGAACGGCCGCGAGTGGACGACCGGCGGCGACGACCTCGAGTACGCGTGCACGTTCGACCTCTACGCGCGTAACGCCGACGGCACGACCGCGCCGGCACCGCACGAGTGCCCGACCGGCGATACGACCTGCGACTGCAAGGCCGGAAGCAATGCGCCGGTGTGCTCCTCGACGAACCGCCTGCTGCAGACCAAGGGCAAGGCGTACCGCACGCGGCGCGAGCTCTGGATGGCGAAGGAGCTCGGCACGCACGGCATCGTCGCGTCGCTGTGCCCGAAGCAGCTGAAGACGCCGGGCGCCGACGACTACGGGTACCGACCTGCCGTGCGCGCGATCTCCGAGCGGCTCGAGGCGACGCTCACGGCGTCGTGCGTGCCGCGGCCCCTCGAGCGCGATGGTGACGGCTCGGTCCCGTGCCTGGTGCTCGCGACGCTTCCCGAGCGCGGCACGGAGGACGCATGCAAGAAATTCGG
>JAYTOQ010000220.1:0-1539 GCA_043747665.1 Polyangiaceae bacterium
GTTGATGATGGCGTGCGCGCCGATGCGCGCGCCGGTGTGCACGATGGCGCCGGGTAGCACCACGGTGCCGCCGCCGATGGTCGCGGTGGGCGAGATGAGCGCGGAAGGATGGATCGCCGTCCCCCACGCGACGCCGCGAGCCGTCCACGTCGCAGCAAGCGCGAGGCGCGTGCGGTTGTCGCCGAGCGCGAGGATGACGTCGCCGCCGAGGGTCGCGAGCTGCTCGACGGCGCCGACCACCTTTGCGCCGCCGACCTCGCTGCCATGGAGATGCGCAGCGTCGTCGACGATCAGGAGCTCGGCCGAAGGATCCATGGCGCGCCACGTCTCGAGGACCACGCGGCCCTGCCCACCCGCGCCGACCACGATGTGCCGCGCTCGGGTCTCTCCTCGGGTCTCTCCTCGTGTGTCTCCTCGTGTGCCGGCCATCGCGCAGATCCTCAGGAGACGAGCGACTGCTTGACGGCTTCGATCACCGTGCGCTGCTCGTCCTCGCGGAGACCCGGGAAGATGGGCAGGAAAAACGTCTCGCGCGCCGCGCTCTCGGTCTCCACCAGGGAGAGATCGGCCATTTGCTCCTTGAAGTAGGGCTCGAAATGCAGCGGCTGGATCCCGCGCCGGCACGACACGTTACGGGCTGCCATGCGGCGCACCATCTCGTCGGCCGAGACCTTCGCCTTCTTCGTGGTGCGCACGCAGTAAGACGACCAGCAGTGCGTGGCGTACTCGGGCACGAACGGCGGCTCGATCTCCTCGATCGACGCGAGCAGCTCGCCGTAGAGCTTCGCCTCGGCCGCGCGCTGCGCCAGCATCGCGTCGAGCTTTCCGAGCTGCACGAGGCCCATGGCGGCCTGCACGTCGGTCATGCGGTAGTTGTAGCCGGATTCGAAATACTGCTGAAAAAGAGCGCCTTTCGCCTCGTGGCGCTTCAGGTCGGACACCGATGCGCCGGTCGAGCGGAGGACACGCGCGCGCTCCGCCCAGCCGTCGTCGTTGGTCACGAGCATGCCGCCCTCGCCGGTCGTGATCATCTTGCGCGGGTGAAAGGAGAAGCACGAAGGCACGCCGTGCCCGCCCATGTACTTTCCCTTGTACTTTGCACCGAACGCCGTCGCCGAGTCGTCGAGGAGGATGAGACCGTGCTCGTGGGCGAGGGCCCGGAACCGGTCGATGTTGGCCGGAAGCCCGATCTGATCGACCATCATGATGGCGCGCGTCTTCGGCGTGATGCGGCGCTCCACGTCCTTGGGATCGAGGTTGTAGGTCCGGCGCTCGATGTCGGCGAAGCGGCAGAAGCCTCCGGCGATCACGATGGCGTTGGCGTTGGCCATGCACGTGAAGCTCGGGAGGATCACTTCGTCGCCCGCCTTGACGCCCATCACCTGCATCGTGAGGTGGAGCGCGCTCGTGGCCGACGTCGTCGCGACCGCGTGCTTTGCGCCGACGAGCTCGGCGATGCGGCGCTCGAACTCCGCGACCTTCGGGCCGAGACAGACCCACCCGCTGAGGACGACGTCGCGCATCGCCGCCGCCTCTTCC
>JAYTOQ010000221.1:0-4201 GCA_043747665.1 Polyangiaceae bacterium
GTCCGATGCTGCTCCCCCGCCCGCGCGCTTCATCTACGAGGACGCCGACGCGCCCGAGGACAAGATCCGGAAGGTCGCGCGCACCGTGTACGGCGCGAAGGACGTCCACTTCACGGCCCACGCCGAGAAGTCGCTCCACCGCATTCGCGAGCTCGGCTACGGACAGCTCCCGATTTGCGTGGCGAAGACGCAGATGTCGCTCACCGACGATCCCTCTATTTTCGGGCGTCCTCGTGACTTCACGATCACCGTTCGCGAGGTACGTCTGTCGGCGGGCGCGGGCTTCCTCGTCGCGCTCACCGGCGACGTGATGACGATGCCGGGCCTCCCCAAGGTGCCGGCCTCGAGGGGCATCAAGCTGCTCCCGAACGGCAAGATCAAGGGCCTGATGCAGAACGAATGAGCGACCTTCGGGAGACCCGCACGCTACTCCAGCGCAGGCCGGGCGGCGTCGAACGTCGTCGGCACCGGGGTCGCAAGCGCCTCGTCCGCGGCGGGCAGCGAGATCACGAACTTTGTGCCCGAGCCGGTCTGCGTCTGCACGTAGATGCTACCGCCCGCGTTCTGCACGATGCTCTGGCTGATGGCGAGACCGAGCCCGGTCCCCTTCTCCTTGGTCGTGAAGAACGGGACGAACAGGTTCTTCAGCACCTTCTGGCTGATGCCGGGCCCCGTGTCGTGCACGGAGATCTCGACGAGCTCGGCGCCGCCGTCGTCACCGCGTAGCTGCCCCGAGCGCTCGCTCGTGGGACCACCCCATCCGCTGCGACCCGCCGCACGGCGATGCGTGGTGCCCACGGTGACGCGGCCGTGGCTGTCCATCGCGTGGATGGCGTTGTGCACGAGGTTGAGGAGCACCTGGCGCAGCTTTTCTGGATCGATCAACGCGCGCGGCATCGGCTCCGCGAGCTCGAGCTTCACGTCGACGTCCTCGGGTTGCTGGCTGGACAGGATCTGCACCGTGCGTCGTACGGCAGCGTTGACGTCGACGGGAATTGGATTTCCGGCGTGCGGTCGCGCGTAGTCGAGGAAGCTGCCGACGACGCGGTTCAGACGATCCGTCTCCTCAAGGATGATGCCGAGGAACTCCTTGGTCTGCGGATCATCCCCCGCCGCTCCCACGCCGAGCTCCTCGAGCAGCTGGGCGGCGCCCTTGATCGCGCCGAGCGGATTCTTCACCTCGTGGGCGAGGCCGGCGGCCATCGAACCGAGCGCAGCGAGGCGATCGCGCTCCTTCATGCGGGCGTAGATGCGGCTGTTGGCGATGGCGACGCCCATCTGCGCGGCCACCGTCTCGAGGAGCGCGATCTCCTCCGGCGTGAAGGCGTCACGCACGCGGTCGTCGGCCACGCACATCAGGCCGACGAGCTCCTCGGAGTCGCCGCGGATCGCGAGGACCACCGAGCTCTTGAACGGGCCGAGCGCCTCGACCGCGGTCATGGTGGGCGCGAGGGCTTCGCGCACGCCGCCGGCGCCGGAGGCATCGCGATCGTTCTCGGCCTCGCGTGTGATCTCCTCGAGCGAGAGCGACATGCCCAGCCGGTCGAGGAGCGGTCGCATGGCGAGCGCATCGAGGCGGGGCGGCGGCTGCGCGCCGACCGAGCCGACGATGTCGAACCCGCTGTCGTCGAGGTCGCGCAGGTAGATGGCACACGAGGTGGCGCGGCGCGAGCGCTCGAGACCGGCGAGCACGACCTGGATCATCTCCTCGTTCTCGAGGGTGTGCGCGAGACGTCGGCGCAGCTCCACGACGCTGGTCTCGAGGTCATAGCGCTCGCGGAAGAAGAAGCGATTGATGCGTGTCTCGATCTCGTGCTCGAGCGGCTCGAAGAGGACGAGGAACACGATCGCGGCGAGCACCGCGTTCAGATACATCGCGCCAAAGCGGCCGATATACGTGATGAACACATAGAAAATGCCGGCGAGGGCGAAAGCGAGCGCGGTCGATACGAGGAGTCGTCCCGAGAGCTCGTAGAGGTCGGCGAGGCGCGGCCGCGTCAGCGATTCGGCGAGCACGAAGAGAAAGACGATGGCGAGCACGGCGCCAATCGGCGGGACGTACACGCCGAGGAACGACACGAAGTCGCCCATCGTGAAGGTCATCGCCATCGCGCCGACCGACGCGAGGAAACGGATGCGATCACGGATGGCGCGCGACGGGCTCTTCTGACCGCGCAGCCACAACGCGATGAGCGCGCCGGCCAGCAGACCGAAGACGTAGAAATACACGGCGCCGAGCACCAGCGCGCGAACCCATGGCCCGGCCTGGTGGTACGGCGAGAGCGCCACGGCTAGCATCGGCACGAACAGCGCCGTCGCGATCTTCGGCAGCCGCGTGCGCGCTGCGGTGGCTTCGACGGCGCGGGTCTCGAGCGGCGAGATCGACTCGAAGAGGTGCACCGCGAACTGCGGAAGGAGGACGGTGAGCACCGCCGTGACGCGCTCGAATCCCACGTCCTTCATGAGGTCCGTGAGCGACTGGCTGACGTACCAGAACGCAACGCAGGTCGAGAAGGCCGCGAACAGCCAATGCTGCGTGCGACGCCCTCGGAGGAGCATCGAGAGCGCGATGGCAAACGCGATGACGCCGCAGAAGAGCGTCGTACGGGCGCGTAGGTCCTCCATCGGGGTGGAAGCCTACCGCCCTTTCGGGACGACTAAGGCTTCGTACCGCCCTTTAAATCGGTGGCGACGATGATCGCGTGGCCGTTCCAGGGCTCGGGGCTCGGGCCCTGCTGAGTCTCCCAGGGCTCGGGCGAGGGGCCGTTGCCCTCGTTGGTCGCGTGCACCTTGAGCTCGAGGGCCTGCGAGGTTTTGCCCTCGAACTTGCCGGTCTGCGAGTCGCCGTCGCCGACGTCGTGGCTGCTTTGAGAGTCGAGCGAGCTCTCGCTCGTCCCATCTCCGGCAGAGGTGGTCTGCCCGATGCAGCCCACGCTTCCGACAGCGACGAAGAACGCGAGAGCAGACGCCACGTGGCTGATAGAGATGCGTTTCATTGGCTCGACTCCGAGGACGCCGCGAGACCGTACTGCTTCACGAGCTGCGAGAGGCGCGGCCGTTTCATGCCGAGCAACGCGGCAGCCCGCGTGATGTTTCCCTTGGTTTCCGCCAGCGCGCGCGCGATGCAATCGCGCTCGATCTGACGCTTCATGTCGGACAGCGAGACCGCGCCCTGGCGGACCGTCGCATAGGCAACCGACGTGGCGCCCGACTCGGTGTCGGGGAGCATGCCGGAGCCGTCGTCTTCTTCGCCACCGGGCTCGTTGCCGAGTACGCCCGAGATGCTCGCGGACGGCGGCGGCAGTAGGCTCGCGCGCAGCGACAGCGGGGCCGCGGAGGATGGGTAGCCGGAGGCCGGACCCGCCTGCGCGACGGCGCGGAAGTCCTCGACGTTGTCGATGAGGTCGCTCGCGGTGATGACCTCGCCGTCGGCGAAGAGCGAGACCGCGCGGAGCACGTTCTCGAGCTCGCGGATGTTGCCCGCCCAGCGGTGACGCTGGAGGAGATCGAGGGCGGCGTCGCCGAGCGTCTTGGCGGTCTCGTTGCGCTCGAGGGCGATGCGACCGAGGAGGTGGTCGGCGATCTTCGGCAGGTCGCCGATGCGGGCGCGGAGCGGCGGGACCTCCAGGGTGATGCCCTTGAGCCGGTAGTAGAGGTCCTCGCGGAACTCGCCGCGCTCGACCATTGCCTTGAGGTCGCGGTGCGTCGCGCAGATCACGCGGACGTTTGCGCGGATCGGCTGCGTGCCGCCGACGCGCTCGAAGGTCTTCTCCTGCAGGACGCGGAGGAGCGCGACCTGCGTGCGCGAGGAGATGTCGCCGATCTCGTCGAGGAAGAGCGTTCCGCCCTCGGCCATCTCGAAGCGACCAAGACGACGCGAGGCGGCGCCGGTGAAGGCGCCCTTCTCGTGGCCGAAGAGCTCCGAGAGGAGCAGGGTCTCGACGAGCGCCGCGCAGTTGACGCTGACGAGCGGGCCGTTGGCGCGCTCGCTGGCGCGATGGAGTGCCTCTGCGACGAGCTCCTTGCCGGTGCCGGACTCGCCGCGGATGAGGACTGTGCTGTTGGCGCGCGCGACCTTGCCGATCGCGCTGATGAGGCTGCGGATCTCCGGGTCGTTGCCGATGATCTCACGGACCGGCGCGGCGGCATCGACTCCAGGTCGCGGGACGAGCCGCTGCGTGCGCGGCGCCTCTTCTTCGAC
>JAYTOQ010000222.1:0-4616 GCA_043747665.1 Polyangiaceae bacterium
TGAAGGCCGACGTTGCCGCCCGCGCCCCACGCTCCTGCGCCGAGATCGGCCGTGCCGATCTGATCGCCGAAGCGGATGTCTTGCTTCAGCTCGATGGTACCGCGCACGAGCTGGAAGCCCGCACCGATGCGCAGCGGCCCGATTTTGTAGGCGGCCGTCGGGTTGATGTAGAACGTCGCGAGCGACGACTGCGTGATGAGCTGTCGACCCGCCCAGCCGTCGGGCCACTTGATGGTGAGACCGTACGGCGTGTAGACGCCGACGCCGATCGACAGGTCGTCGGTGATGCCGCCCGAGATGTACGCCTGGAACGGCGGCACGACCGTGAACGGCAGCGTGGTCTTCTGGCCGCTCGGCGACGTGTAGCTGAACGACGGCGCGATGAGGCTGACGCCGACCTGCGCGTCGAGCGCCTTGCCCTGCGCGATGCCGGCGGGGTTGTAAAATATGGCCGACGAGTCGTCGATCATCGCCGAGGTCGCGCTCGCCATGCCGGTTCCGCGCGCCGACAGGACGTCGAGCGCGTAACCGGCGGCGGACGCATCACCCGGGAGAGCGAGCGTGATGAAGGTTCCGGCGGCGGCAGCCGTCGTGAGCGAAAGAAAGCGTATCGTCTTCATTGTCTTCGGTCCCCTGATCACTGAAAGGCGCCGGTGGCGAGGAACGTCGCGGCCTGCGTCTGGGCCTTCGTGGTGATGGCGAGCCCCTCGGCCGTCGCGCTGGGCGGGGCGAGGAGGAAGCCGTGACGCTTGTCGGGCGGCGCCGAGGTGGCGTTGATGTCGCCGCCCGCTTCGGTGAACTCGTAACAGAAGAGCGGCGGCTTGCAGCCGAAGGAGGGCGGCGTCGGGACGAAGTCACGATTGGCGCCGGCGACGAGCGCGAAGTTCGCGATGTTGGGGACCGTCTGATCGCCTTCGATGAACTGGATGAACACCTTGCGGTTCGCGTTGGGCGCCGTGGTGCCGTTCGCGAGCATGACGGGGTGCGTGAGGCGATAGCCCATGTTGGCCGGGTCGGCCTCGTCGAGGACCCACTGCGCGATGCCGAGGAACTGGTCGAAGCCCGGCGTGCCGGGCTGGAGACCGTTGCCGGCGAGCGTGTCGATGAGCGCCTTCTTGGCGCCCGCGAACGACGGAGCGTTGAGGATGATCGAGACGAGCGCGCCGCCCGGGACGTTGAGGACGACGCGGTTGGTGTCAGGCGAGACGCTGTTGAACAACGTTCCGAGGATGCCGCCGAGGCTCTGGCCGACGTAGTTCAGGTTGGTCGGGCTGAGCGGAAGCGACGAGGGATCGGCCGGCGTGGCCGACGCTGCGTTGGCGGCCGCGATCTGTCCGCCGAGGTTCGCCGCGTCGGTGCTCTTCAGGATGTTCACGAGCTGCGACAGGTCGATCACCTGCTGGCGGAAGTTGTCGCGCGTCGCGAAGAAGTTGGTGAGGCTGAAGATGTTCCAGCCGCTGATGAGCGGGATCCTGCTGGTCGGGTCGCGCCCGAAGTCGGCGCCCGCGCCCTGGCACTTCTTGTCGGCAGCGCAATGCCCCTGGGGTCCGCCCGCGGCGGTCGCACATGCGATGTCGCCGACGGGATCGGCGGCGCTCGGGTTGCAAGCCGCGCGGTTGGCGGTGTCCTTGAGGATGCACTGACCGACGAAGCCTTCGTCGCACGCCATCGTCGCCGGGTTCGCGCACGCGAACGCGTCGTCGGTGGCCATCGGAATCGCAGCCTTCGCGCCGGTGCACGAGGTGCGCTCACCGTGGAAGAGCACGTCCGCGGAGATCACGGCCTGACCCGCGGCGGCCGCTGAGTTCGCAAACGCGAGGAAGTCGTTGCGCGATCGGGTGAAGCCGTGACCGAAGATGGTGACGGGCCAGCCCCCGGCGGGCGCAGTGCCCTTCGGGATGGTGAGCCCGAACTGGACGGGCAGGTACTTGAAGCCCATGCCAGCGGAGATGCCCGGGTTGAACGTCCCGCCCGTGCCCGTCACGCCGACCGGCGTGATCCACTGGCCGACGTAGAAGTCGCCGATGTTGGCCTGGGGGATCCCGGCGGGGATCGCGGCGAGCGGCACGCGCCGCACGCCGAGCGGCGTATCCGCGAGGGCCTTCGCCGCGACGAGCGTCTTCGGCGCACCGTAGAGCTGATCGAGGATCGTCGACTCCGACTGCGTCGTGAACGGGAACGCGAGCGCGATGTCCTTGCGGGCGAGGCCCTTCGCCTCGAGCGCGTCGAACGCCGCCTTGAACGCGGCGCGAACGGGCTCGAGCTGCTTTGCCTGATCGTCGGAGATGAGGCTCACCGTGGTCTTGCCGTTGGCGTCGACCAGCGAGGCGGCCGAACGGACGAGGGCGAACACCGGGTTCGCGACGACCGGCTTCATCGCGGTGTCCTTCACGCCGCTCGAGACGTAACCGAAGTACGTCGTCTTCTCGTCGAGCGGAGCGTCGAGCCTCCACTGGAGCTGCTGCGGGGTGGTCACCGGCGTGCCGTCGGCCTTCGTGCTCGACTGGCAGTTGAGGCACGGCGTGTACTTCGGCGTGGTCTGGATGGCCATCGGCGCATCCGACTTCAGCTTCACGAGACCGACGCTCGCGGGGGTCAGCGAAGCGGGGTCGATCAACGCCTGGTCGACGGCTCCTGCCTTGTCCGAGTTCTCGCTGATGAGCGGCGCGAGCGTCGAGAAGCCGTCGAGCGTGTTGAGACCGCAGACGAGCAGGATCGACGTCTCGGTCGTCATGCAGTCGGCCGCGGTGAGCGGCATGCCCGTCTTCGGGTGCGGCAGCTGGACGGTGCCCTTCGGGCCGGTGCGCACGAGGTCATTCGGGAACGGAATGACCTTGTTCGCGGGATCGAAGGTCACCTCGCCCGCGTCGACGATGCTGAACGTCCACACGATCGGGATGTCCTGGCGCTCGGCGTTGTATGGCGTGCCCTTGAGCGCATCGAGAATCGGCGCGTAGCCGAGGCGAAGGTGCTCGAGCTGGAGCGCCTTCGCGGTCTGGTCGGCGAGCCGCGCATCCGGGTCGGAGATGGTCGACGGGATGATGTCGATCGCCGGGAGGCAGTTCGTCTTGAGATCGGGGCACGTGACGAGCGGGTTGCGGCTCGACACGAGGGCCCACACCTGCGAGCCGATCACGGGCTGACCGGCCGCGCCTCGCACGCCGTTCGCGCCGCCGATGACGGCGATGGCGTAGGTGTGCGCGCGCTGCCAGTTGCCGGCGGGCGGCGGGATGGTGATCTTCTTGTCCGCGAACGACGGCGCGATCGTGACCGGCATCGGCGTCGCGGGTTTCGTGATGTCGAACGCGAGGATGTTCTTCGCATTGACGGTGTCCGGCTTGAGGTCGCCGGAGGTCGTCACCGACGCCGTGCTCTCGTACGGGAAGCCGTCGAGCGTCTCGAGGTAGTTCTTGTCGAACTCCTTCTGCGCGTCCGGATACGGCCGGCTGCTGGGCGGCGTCGGGACGTGGATCTTGGCGCCGGGCAGGATCTGACCGGTCGCCACGTCCGCGCGCGCGAGGTCGTTCGGCAGCGGAACGATCGCGTCGGGCTCTCCCGTCGCCGGATCGACATGCGCGGGATCGAAGTTGACGATGACCACGTCGGTCGAGGGTGCGGGATCCTGCTGGATGTCCGGTGCACACGCGCCGAGCAGAACGAGAATCGGCAAGAGCTTCTTCACGACGGCATACCTTTCCGTGTAACGACGTGAGCGCGATACGTGCACTCACCAAAGACTTCTGGCGGAAGCTTACTCAAGGTGAACGGCTGGCGGGGGAGCATTTAGGCGACCGCGTCGGCGTCATGAAACGCTGCGGAATGACGCAGCGCGCAGCCGATTGGCCGCCCATGTCCACGGAACTGCGGCAACGCGCGGACCCTTCAGGGAACGCGCGTCGCCGCTCGAGCCGCGCGGGTCGAGGAACGGGACTGGTCAGAAGAACGAGGTCGCCGCGAAGTCGATCGGCGCGTCGAAGTCGTCGTTGCCGAAGATGGTCAACGCGTCGATGCTGACGGTCGTCGTCCGCGGCGTGCCGACCGCGTCGATGAGCCGCGCCTTGCGCCTCGTAGCGGTGAGGTTCGTATCGGTCACGGTGATCTCGATGGCGGCCGCCGCGCCCTGGCTGCACGGGCTCGGATCCCTCGTCCCATGGATCGACCAGTCGACGGTCAGCGAGCCTTGTACGGACCTCGCGACGGCGCGCCGCGGTACCGGTACGCCGCGACGTCGACGACGGGCCCCGACGTCACCTCCGACGGAGAGTCGGAGCATGTCGATGCCGCGCGCTGCGCACGCGATCGGCTCGTCCGTAGCGCAATCTGCTCGGAGGACCAGCCGACGAGAACACCGGCGCCATCCGGATTGCCGTCACCGTCGGCATCGACTCCCACCTCGATGCGATAGGAGCCCGGGTAGACTTGGAACTAGAGCCGAAGCTCGGTCTCAGCGCCGTCGATCGGGAACCCGTGCCTCACCATGTGGCACGCCGTACCGCTCGTTCACGTGACGAGCGCGTAGAGCTTCTCGAGAGCCTCGTCGAGCTTCGCGATGTCGGTCCCGCCGGCCTGCGCCATGTCGGGACGTCCCCCGCCGGAGCCGCCGAGGATCTGCGCGA
>JAYTOQ010000223.1:0-2549 GCA_043747665.1 Polyangiaceae bacterium
GCGACGGTCGACGGCACGAGCGTCGAGCCAACGACGGACCATGCAGTCCCGCCTGCTGGCTCGGCCGCGGGGCCGGTCGCATCCGCTGCGCCGCTAGCGCCACCCGCTGCCGGATGCGCCGAGCCGGCAGCGACGCTCTTCGCGGCAAACGCGCTCTTCCACGGCGATGTGTCGGGCTTGGCTGCGGACGCGAGCACGCTCTTCGTCGTTGCCGATGCGTATGAGGGCCCCTCCACCGTCCACCGCATCTATGCCTTTCCGCGCGCGGGCGGTCCGCCGAAGCTGCTCCGCACGGCATCGTATGCGCTCAGTGGCCTAGCGCGCGTGGCGGCCGGGAAGGTCTTCGTTGCACGCGCTGCCGACGGGCCGAACACGACCGGATCGTGGGGACCCGCCGCGATGGAAGTCATCGACTCTGGCGGCGTCGCCGTCGCGGTGCCACTAGGTATCGACGGCATCGATCTGCTCGACCTCGAAGACTTCGTCGTGACCGCCGACGAGAGCGTCTACTTCAGCATCAATCATCATCCTCGAGCCGGGCTCTACCGGGCGAACGCCGCAGGCGCGACCCTGCTGCTCGCCGGGGCCAGCAACGCGTTCGGCTGGCTCGCGCTCGGCGCGGACAAGGTGTTCGCGCAGGACAACCTGACGCAGGGGCACGTTCACGGAGTGCCGATGAACGGCGGCCCGACGACGACCCTCGGGCCCACGTTCGACTTCGGAGTTGCGAGCGACGCCGCCCGTCGCGTTTTCGCCTTCGAGCCGCGGAACGAAGGCACGTTCGTCGTTGCTCGCGATCAGGTGACCGGCAACGTCCTGTAAGAGGTCGCGAACGGATGGTTCGGGCCACTCGAGGTCGACAGCGACGGCGTCTTCGTCTTTTGGCGCGACTATCAGTACACCGACCCGACGACGTCGACCCCCGCGAAGGGCAGCGCCCATCGCGTGAAGGTCAACGGGTCGTGCGCTCGCGTGTTCGCCCCCGAGCTCTCGAACGTCAGTGGCGGTCGAGAGCTCGCGGTGTCCGATGGCGTCGCCTTTTACGTCAGCGCGCAAGGCATCGTCGAGGTTCGTTGACGGGCTAGGAGTGCGAAGGAGGGGACTTGAACCCCTACAGGATTTACCCCACCGGAACCTGAATCCGGCGCGTCTGCCAATTCCGCCACCTTCGCTGAGTGGAGAGGAAAACACACTAGTCCGGGATTCTGCGGCGCCGCAAGCGCTCTCGGAAGACCCCCGGGAAAAACGGCTAGAGGTTTTCGACGCTCTTCACGAGCTCCGACACGAAGTTCACCCGCGGGCGGATGAGCAGCGCACGCAGCACGCGCGGGGGCGAGCGCATCGTGAAGCCGTAAGCGCTGTTCTCGTCACCCTCCAGCGGGTCGCCGATGAACTCCACGACCTGGCTGCCGTCGACCGACAGCTCGGTGTAGCCGGCGGTGGTGTCGACGTGCGTCGTCGGTGCCGTGGCCGTGGCCTTTGCGGCCGCTGCCGAAGGCTTCGAAGATGACGTGGGTGCCTGGGCGAATGCGCTCGCGGAGAGCGCGAGCATGGCCAAGGCGGCCGCGGAAACGAGGCCGATCTTCATGATTTGTACCTTTCGAGCGGGGATTTTCGGCCGCCTTGAACAGCGCACCTGCACGGCGCGTCCAACGAAGCGGCGCGCGTCCCGCTCCATGGAACGCTTGCGACCCGTGTAGGCTTGGGGGAAAACGTGAGACGTTCCACCGGAGGATCGATGACCACCCGTACATTGCTTACCGCCCTTGCTCTTGCTTCTGGCGGCCTCGTCGCCCTTGTCGCTTGCTCGACCACCGCCGAAGCCGACAAGTTCGGCTCGTCCGATCAGTACTGCGCCGCGCGCGCGGAGACGCTGTGCGCCAACATCGCGCTGAAGTGCGGAGCGTCCGTCGACGCGTGCAAGACGAGCGAGACCTCCGCCTGCAAGTCCGTCGCGAGCGCGGCGACGTCACAGGGCGGCAAGTACCAGTCGGGCGCGGTACAAACGTGCCTCGACAAGCTCAACGAGGTCTACGGGGACACGGGAAACCACATCACGCCGGCCGGCGAGAAGGGCGCCGCGGACGTCTGCGGCCACGTCTTCACCGGTTCGAGGCCTGCGATGACCGTCTGCGACAAGACGAAGGCGTACGAGTGCGAGGGCTCGCTCATCTGCGACGGCGTCTGCGCGACCAAGGAGAGCGTCGGTCTCATGGGCGGCTGTGGAAACGCCGGCCAGGTCTGCGACACGGACACGTACTGCCAGCCCCTCGGCGGCAAGAACTTCTGCGTCGCGAAGAAGAAGGAAGGCGAGATCTGCGGCACCGACAATCCGTGCGTCGACGCCGATCGCTGCGTGAACCACTGCGTCGCGCGGGCCACGGTCGGGCAGCCTTGTGACAATGACGGCGAGTGCGCGGTCGAAGCGCCGTTCTGCGACCTCACCAGCTCGCCGCACCAGTGCCGCCCGAAGTACGAGTCGCGCAACCCGGCTTGCAAGGAGTTCGGCGCGCTTTGAGGTAGACGCGCCGGGACGCGCCGGGACGCGC
>JAYTOQ010000224.1:0-1750 GCA_043747665.1 Polyangiaceae bacterium
TCCATGCTCAGACCTTGGCCGCGGCTCGCATGGAGGAGGAAGCAGAGGCGCCCTTCGGAGACGTCCACTCGTCGAGGTACTTGGGCAGCTTCGCGCGCCACGTCACCCAGTCGTGGTCCCAGTCCTTGCCCCACGAGTCGACCCAGTTGGGGATGCCCATGTTGCCGAGGGTCTTCGCGAGCCGGAAGCTCTCGCTGATGTCCTCCCACTTCCCTTCGCCACAGGCGAGGTGGATATGGCTCTTGCGGAGCACGTCGAGATGACGACCCGCGAGCGTGGGGACGAAGTGCAGCGGCGAAGACACGAAGAAGTAGTCGGTGGGCGTATCGCGCTCGATGAAGCGCATGAGATCGTAGGTGCCGCTCATGCCGAGCGCGCGCGGGAACATGTCGGGGAAGCGGCACGCGACGGCAACGGCGTGGAATGCGCCGATGGATGCGCCGGTCGACCAGATCCCGATGTCGTCCGACTTGCAGTCGCGGCGAATGGCGGGGACCACCTCGCTCTTCACGTACTGGTGGAACTGGTGGGTCATCCACATCCGATGCTCGGTGCTGCCCTCCTTGTCGAACCAGACGCGCCCGGCGACCGAGTCGCACGAGTACATCTTGATGCGGCCCGCGGCGAGCAGCGGCTCGAGCGCGCGGATCATGAGGAAGCGATCGATCTCTCCCGCGTCACCACCGGCGGTGGGGAACATGAGGACCGGCTGGCCGGCGTGGCCCCAGCGATTGAGCGTGACGTCGCACTGGAGGCGCGACGAGTACCAGCGAGACGACTCGAACATTTTCACAGACCCCGACGCCCGGGCTGACCACCCCGAGGATCCGGGCGTGTTAGCGGTGCCTCAGCCCCGTCGCAAGCGGTTTGACGCGGGTTTCTCGTCAATGCGCATGAAGGTCAGCGGCGAGCTCGGGAATGACGGCGAGGGTCATGTGGTACTTCGGCGTGCCACCGTAGAGCCCCCCGAACGGATCGAGGTCGTCGATGGCCGGGACGAGGCTCTCGGCGTCGATGATCTTGCCGGCGCCGTCGCGCTTCACGCGGAGCCACGGGGTGGGCATCCACTCGCGGCGCAGGCCCTTCTGCGTGTAGAGGTCGTGGTTCTCGCTGTAGATCATGAACGGCTTCCAGGCGCCGCCCTCGTTCTCCGGCCGGTACCAGTTGTTGTGCCAGACCCAGATGGTTCCGTCGGCGTCGGCGTGACCGACGATGCCGACGTGCTGCTCGCCCGGCATCGCATCGCACTTCGCCGTGAGGCAGCCGGCGACGATGGTGCCGGTCGGGATCCTGCCGTGGTCGATGGCGTTGAGCTTCGCGAGGAACGCGGTCTTGTCGAGACGCCCGGCGGCGTTCTTCGCGGGCATCGGGAGGCGATGGACCTCGCCGCCCTGGGTGTTCCCGACCGCGCGGATGAGGCTGTAGACGCCCTCGGCGTTGAACTCGGTGATGCCGCCCAGGTAGAGGGCCTTCGACACGTTCGACGCGCACATGCGCGCGACGGGGTAGCGACGGTCCTCGAGCTGGTGGCTCTTCCAGTAGACGGCCGCCTTGAAGAGGTGCTGGCCCGTCGGCGTGAGGTGATCGAACTGGTAGTCGGCGATGCTCGTCTTCTCGACGGCGGCGCGCTCGGTGGCGGTCACGGTCGCGACGATCGCGTCCTCGGAGGAGCCGGGGTCGTCCCTCTCGTCTCCCTGAGGAGCCGCGCAGGCGACGAGCGTCGCCAGCGCGAGGAGCGGGGCGACGGCGT
>JAYTOQ010000225.1:0-8109 GCA_043747665.1 Polyangiaceae bacterium
GTCAAATTGTTTATGCCGCCCGTAAAGAAACCGGGACGCGCCCCCACTTGCCAAATTTGCGAAATCACACGGCGCTCTTGGTAAACTGTTCGATAAGGGCGCGGCGCGACGTCACGCCTAGACGTGCAGCGGCTCGTCCGATCAAAACGCCCACGGTCGACGTGGCGATCCCGAGCTCGTAGCCAATGAGCTTGTTTGAGTGCCCTCGCGATGCGAGCAGGGTGACCTGTCGCTCCCGGGGAGTGAGGAGCTCGCCTGGCGGGGCAGATGGGGTATTGCGACAGGCGATCATAAAGCGCTTACCGTCGCGCTCGAAATGGTCGAGAAGTGACCAGCGGTTTTCCACGAGCACCTTCCAGTCCCGGACCGCGCGTGATGAATCCTCGCAGTTCTTGCGCCCGCGTGCTTTTTCTAGCGCACACGCCGCGCGTCGCAGGCTCTCGCGCGACTCGGGGAGGCGGGCCCGACGGACGGCGTGGGCGACCTCGCCAGTCGGCGAAATGACCGCCTCCGCATCCGCGAGCCGCTCGTCCGCCGAAGCGAGACGCTGCCTGATCCGTAAGCCGGCCACGAAATGCGCCGCGGCCCGTGAGATCGTGTCTCGCTGATGAACCGACACTCCCACGCGCTTCGTGACGAGCACGATGCTAAGGACCCCGAGTCCCGCGGCGTCGAGACCGTTCACGACAAAGCCGTCGACGACGCCGAGAGCGGACCTTAGGGCTCTCCAACCTTCCTGCTGCTCCGTTCGTGGCACGGCGCTGACGAAATCACAGCTGCGTGAGAGGATGCTGTTGCGCACGTACTCCGGATCGCGTGCCGCGTCGGCGCGGAGGGCCACCATGGCCGCTTCGCCATCGAGCCCGTGCGCACTCATACGCTCGACCGTGAAGCTGGTCGCGCTCGGCGCGCGATAGACGATAGAGAGCGACGCGCGGACGTGCGCAGTGGGTACCAACGCACGCACCGCGCTTCGGACACGGCCGAGCCAGGCGGCTTCGTCGTCCTCGAACCCGTAAGCCGCCTCGACCAACGAAATGAAGTCCGCAGCAGGTCGGGGCGAAAGGCGAGAGGCCGACATGCTTTGACGTTATCGATCCTCTCGCTGGGCCGCCAGGTCGCGTGAACCTGACCATTGGGCCCAGCCCAGGTCTTTGATTCCTCGGCTCATCCCGTGGGTGGTTGGAAGTATTGCACGCGATCATGTCGGCCCGATGTGTCACCGCCGGGCGCCATGGACGCGACTCATCAAGGTTGCGGCTCAGGCCAAAACTGCGACCCGACGACGAACGGCAAGACGTTCTGTCAGGGCAACGCCAGCGCGCACGGTTGCTACGCGGAGGCCGGCG
Source organism: Polyangiaceae bacterium (assembly GCA_043747665.1). Classification (GTDB taxonomy): domain Bacteria; phylum Myxococcota_A; class Polyangia; order Polyangiales; family Polyangiaceae; genus Labilithrix. The sequence goes on from JAYTOQ010000225.1 coordinate 1,350, forward strand.
CGAAGAGCATGAGAGACCCGACGCCCGTTCAGTCCATGGTGTAAACAGCCGCGATCAGCGCGGCGCGGCTCTCGACGCCCGCCTTCTCGAGGACCGCCGTGACGTGCACTTCAACCGTCCGCTCGGACACCCCGAGAACCGCAGCCACGGTGCGGTTCGGAAGTCCTTCGGCGAGCTCGGCGAGAACCTCGCGCTGCCGCGCGGTCAGTTTCCACCGCTCCGACGCCAGGCTGACGTGCGCGGTCAGGCGCTCCCGGGACGTGACCTTCGCGATGAGGAGCGCCGCTGCTGCACCTCCCCGCAGGACAAGTGTGGTGACCCTCCATGCAGGGTGTGCTCCGGCCGCCGCGGCCGTTGCCACCTCGGTTCGTAGATTGCGCCCCTCATCATGCATCCGCGCGCGGGCGGCGGCGTTCGCCTCGCGGATTCGCCCGGTTGCGCGATCGACGATCAGTGCTGCGCTTCCGACCGCGTCGAGCACGACACCGAGCAGCGGCAGCCGCAACGCGTCCTCGAGCGCGCGCTGAACGACGAGCCGGCGGCGCAGGTCCGGCACGAGCGCCGCGAGAAGCGCCTGCTGCCGTGGCTCGACGACGGCGGGCTGGAATCCGCCGAACCACCCGAGCAGGGATGGGCCGTCGCAGACGACTACGCGCACCTGACCGTGTCCTCGAAGACCAATGACTGGATAAACCTGCGCCACCACGGCAGACGGTGCGGTCGCCGCCAGGTCTTCGAGCTCCGACGCGCTGTAACTGACCACCTGATTGCGGTGCTCCGGCTCGGGAGCGCCGATGTTGTAGCTCGCCCAGTTTACCGTCTGACGCTCTACGAACGGCGAGAACGCTGCGCAAAAGTGCTCATGGTCGAACCCGGCCGTATGCGCGAAGCTCAGCTCCTGACCGTCGTCACCGCCGGCGAGGCGCTGACGAAGACCGTAGCCACACGAGCGCGGCAGCCCGAGGACCTCCCCCATGTCGCGAACGAAAGGCGCGAGCGACACATCAACTTCCAGCGGAAGGGTCCGCAGCTCCGTCTGCAGCTCACGCAGCCGAGCGAGGTCTCGTGCTTCGAGCGCGAAGGGCGGAGGGCCGCTACTCGAGCGCATGCAGCCTCGCGATCAACTCGGCGCGGCACTCCACTTGTGCCTTGTCGAGAAGCTGATGACGCGATTGCGCTGCGCTGGCTCCGGGCGGCCGGCGTTGCAAGCCCCCCACGTCACGCCGTCGCTCTGCGAAAGAAACCCACTGAAGAGCCGGACGAACTCGCTGTAAGGCACCGGCCCGAGAAAGTGACTGAACGTGAGCTCGTGCGCCTCCGCTTCGCCTTGGCGAAGCCCGTATGCGCCGATGGCCTCGGTCTCGAAAAGGTCGCGCAGAGGGTCGAGGATGCGCGCGAAAAAGGAGCCTTCGGATCGTGGTCCGTCGAGCGCATCCAGCGTGGTCAGGGTGCCCGCGAGCTCTCGTAGACGCCGCGCGGACCTCATGCCGCTCAGCTTGTCGAGGGAGCGGAGGGAGTGGAGGGCATGAGCGGCAGTCATTTGCGAGTTGCGTCCATCCACGCAGACCCTGCGAGGTTGCAGCGAGCGTCGGCTGCATGCCGCGACGATGAAGACGGTGTGTCGTCTGCGTCCTCCGCGCCTGCCCCCGCCTGAGGAGTCTAGCCAACTCCTTGGATCCCGCCAAACGGAACCGGAGCAAGGTGAAGGCGGGGCGTTTTCTTTCGCCTGGAAGTAGCCGCCGGCTTTACCGAGCGGTGACGGAACGCTGCGCTCATCGCAGGATGAAGACGCGCGCGGCCAGCGCCGAGCGGCTGACGCAGTCGGCTTTCCGGAGGAGCGCGGTCACGTGGACCTCGACGGTGCGCAGCGAGATCGCGAGAGCAGCCATGATGGCGTAGTTCGTATGGCCCTCGACCAGCATGCCGAGCACCTCGATCTGCCGACGTGTCAGAGACCATCGTTCGGAGGCAACACGCACGTGCTCTCTCAGCAGAGCCTCGCCGCTCGAGCTGCGCACGAGTAAATACTCGGGACTGCTCTCGGGCGGCGTGTCGACGTGAAGAATCGTCCATGGCAAGTCGGCCAGCGGCGACGTCCGCGAATCGGTCTCCATCGGGAGCGAGGGCAAAGCCGTCCCCGAGGCCAGCAACTCTCGCGCCGCGGCGTTGGCCTCGAGCACGCGACCCTCATCGTCGACGATCACCGCGGCCGAGCCGATCGCGCTCAGCGCAGCCTCGAGCCGTGCGCTCGCACGGCCGCTGCGGCTCACACGCCTCGAGTCTTTTAGTCCGAGTGCGAAGGCAGCCACCGTCCAACGATGGCCCCCCGCGCAGGGGCAAGGCCATGAGGGAAACCACGTAGCGGATTCCCGCTACTCTGCGACTTCAACCACCTCGAGATGGCGCGCGATGGCGTCCGCTGTCCCCTCGAGGTCCTCGCAGAGAATGGCGTGGCCGACGTCGGGAACGACCTGGAGGGTCGCGTGCTTCGCTGCGCCCACAATCTCGTCGCTGAACACGGTCGGCGTCGCTCGATCGAGCGCGCCCACGCGGAGTAGGATCGGCGTCTCGAGCCGACCAATCGCGCCGAGCAGATCCGGCGAATGCGCGAACGCCTCGAGCTCCCGCGCCAGGTCGTCGCCGCGCGATGCGTGCGCCCATGACTGCACCTCGGCGACCCAATCAGGATGCGTCCTGCCGGCGGGGGAGAGCATCAGCTCCGCCATCATCGGCGTGAGATCCGCCCCACCGCGGAGACCGCCCGCGAGCTCGATGTAGCCGCGGGCGACCTCGTCGGGAAATCGGGCGATTGGCGAGAGCGCCACGATGGATGCCACGGCAAGCTTGCCGCGCGTGGCGATGGCAAGCGCGCGGTTGGCGCCGCCCGAGTGACCGATCAGATGCGCACGGACTACGCCGCGCGCCGCGACCGCCTCTTCGACGAGCTCGTGCGCCCGATCGAGGTCGTACGGAACGAGCGAAGCGCTCTCGCCATAGCCAGGAAGATGCACGAGAAGCGTCCGCCAGCGCGCCGAGAGACGCTCGGCAAGCGGCCGGAGATGACGAGGCATGGTGGGCGTGCCGTGCAGGAGCACCAGAGCAGCGCCGGTTCCTCGGTCTTCGATGTGCAACATGGGCAGGAATGAACATATAGCCCGGCGCGCCCACCGCGTCGGTGAAGTCCTCCTGCCCGTCACGCGCCGCCGCCGATGCCAATTCTGCCGGCGTTCGACGCGAAATGAGCCTCGAATGCAGGCGAATGGCCGCTGTTCTGGCGCCAGAACAGGCACATGCATCATGCACCTATTACCTGCACGCCAAGCCGCTGTAGAGGCACGCCTTTGTCGACGGCAACACGCGCGTTGCCGCTGCGGCCGTGGTCATGTTCGCATTCACGCGGCCGCTTCGTAGACCTCGTCTTGCTCGATGCGTGAGAGGACCCAGTCGAACTCGCCGCTCGTGACCTTCGCGTTGCAGTGGGTGCACGTGCCGGCCATGTTGATGCCTGCGAGCGAGGCGCCGCAGCTCGGGCAGGCGCCGTCGGAGCGTGGCGTCGCCGATCTGCCGGCGCCGCGAATGAACGTCCAGTACTCGGAGTACTCGCGAGGCTTCTGGCGGTCGCCGGCGACGATGTCGCCGTTCGCGTTGGTGGTGTAGTCGAGGCAGCTCGCGAAGACAAACACGGTGACCGCGTCGAAGAAGCGATCCTGCGTGACGCGTGCAAGATGCACGGTGACGATGACGGGGTTCTCGGTCTGGTTGCGGAGGCCCTGCTGCTGGTACGCGCGCACCCAGTACTGCTGCAGCTCGAACAGGTTGTCGCTGAGATACGGGCGCACCGCGGAGAGGTCCTGCGAGCTCCACGACCGGTGGAAGGCCAAGAAAACCACGCCCACGCGCGACACGAACGCGGGGCAGACGAACCCGGAATCGCGCGCGCGTAGCCGCTCGAGCTCCTTCTTGGCATCGGGATCGACGACGGTTGGCCAGTCGGTGTCCACCTCCTCGGTCGTGCCGGTGAGCATCGGCCCGCGGGCCTCACGCTGGAGGATGCGACGCGCTGCTTCGCCTCGATGGAAGCGAGATCGTTCATGCGCCGCATGATACGCGGACCCTGATCTTGCGCACGGTCTCCTGCGAAGACCTTCAGCGTGCGCTCGTGCCGTGCCCGCCGAGGCTCTTCGCCAGCGCCTTGGCCTGCGCGAGCTGCACCTCGAGGCTCCCCGCCCCCATCGTGATGCTGACCCGCCCGCCGCGGATCTCGCTCATCACGATGGGTGCGCTCTCGATCACGCCGTTCACGATGATGGCGATGCGGCGATCCGTGTACTCGCGCGTGGCGAGGCGAAATCGCTCCGCGGCATCCGGCGACAGCGTGACGGCGACATACGCGCTCGCGCTCGCCGTGTCGACCGAGGCCGCGGCGTCGACGACGTCGTCGGTAGTGATCACGGGCGGCCCGGTGAGCAGGAACGTGCGCACGCCGGTGCGGCGGCTCTTCAGCGTGTCGTCGTCGTACTCCTCGATGGCCTCGAGGCCGATCCGTGTGCCGTCGGGCACCGGTACGGCGTCCGCCCACTTGCGGAGTCTTGCGTAGGCGGCATCGTAGGTCTCGCCATCGCGGACCGAAGTGCGTGCAAAATACACATCCCGCGCCTCACGACCGCTGCCGGCGCGTTCGTGCGGAATCTCGACGTCCGGGGGCACCTCGCCGTAAGCGAGCTTGGCGAAGAGATCGCTCTCGTCGTCGACGCGGACGATCTCGAGCTGACCGCGCGCCACGTCGGGCGTCGCCGGGCCGCTGGGCGGCACGTTCGCGGAGACCGATACGGCGAGGGCGATCGCCAGCGTGGAGACGAGCCCCAGGATGCGCCGGCGCGGCGTCCATGGTGCGCCTCCGTCACCCGCCGCGCCGTCGACACGAGGCTCGACGTCCGCGCGCTCGTCGGCGACGTCGCGCGTGTCGCGCTTCTCGCCGAGGAAGACGTGACGGAGGAGCGAGGTGGCCCGCGCAGCATCGGCCTCGGCGACCAGGATCTCGACCGGCGCATAGGGAGCGAACGCCTGGAGCAGCGAGAGGACGCCGAGGCCGCGCACCTTCGCGTCGATCCCCTCCGCCGCGAGGACCGCGCGCACGACCGGCACCGCCGATACGCGTCGCTCCTGCCACACCGCGTAGAGGTCGGTGTGACGCAGGCTGGAGCGAACGTCCATGACCAGCGCGACCAACAGCGGCATGAACATGACCGGCGACGAGACGGGCAACGCTCGGCTCGCCGTCCACACCGCGATCAGCGTGGCGAAGAAGAGCAGCGTCGGTGCCATCGCGGCTCGCAGCGCGGCCTCGGCCTTCACCGTCGCCTCGTCGCCGCCCGCGAAGCCCACCCGCCCGGCCACCTCGGCCATCTCGCGCGGGCGATGGAGCAGCCGCGCGAGGCCGATCGCTAAACCTCCCGTGACCACCACGAGGCCGATGGTGAACGGAACCGGACTGTTGATTGAATCGAACAGCTCCCGCGGCGCGCCTCGGATGTGGAGGACGAGCAACAGCGTCGACGGCAGCGTGAGCAGCGCGCTCGCCGTCGGATACGGCGAGAGCGAGCTCGCCGGCACCGGCACCCACGGCGCGACCGCCAGCGCGCGCGCCGCGCGATACGGCCCCGCCCCGCCCCGAGCGGCGCCTGCCGGATCGAGCGTGACCTCGCCATGCACACGGTCGCCGTTGCGCAGCGCGACCCATGTCGCGACCGCGGGCAGCGCGAAGACGAGGACGACGTCGGCCACGAGCCGCCGGTCGACGTTGCCGAGGAGCGCCTCCTTCTGCAGCGACGCGAAGAGGCTGCCGCGGAGGGCGTTGATCGACTCGATCACGAGGAGGAGCACGTAACCGTTCGCGATGCCCTGCCGCGAGATGATCTCCGCGACCACGAGCTGGACGCACACGCCGCCCACGAGCGTCGCGACCACGAGCCACGCCGAAGGCAGCTCCGCGTTCATGCCGGTGATGGCGTCGAGCGCGTCGATCTGCTTCGCGATCATCCACGCCTGGAGCGCCGCGAGCACGATGGCCACGATGCGCGCGGCACGTCCGAGCTTCAGCCGACCTTGGGGGTTGCCGTGGCGGAGCCCCGACCAGCGTGGCACGAGGAACGCGGCCAGCTCGACGATGCCGTACGCCGTGATGACGGGCATGATGCCGAGCGCGAAGATCGAGACGTTCTGCCGGGGGTTGCCGAAGAAATCCACGCCGCGCCGCGCGACGGTGCCGACGAGGTCCTCCATCCCGGGCAGGAGCACCCACTGCCCGGCCATCACGAGGACGAGCGGCAAGAGCAGGGTGATCGCGAGGCGTCCTGCCGGTGAGCGCATGCTGCGCAGGGTACGTGCTCGCCCCGGCGGTCGTGATAGAACTTCGCGCGATGCAGGCGCGCGCCGCGGGGCTTTTCACGAATTTGCGGATCCCATTCTCCCTCGTCGTGGTCGTCGCCTGCTCGGTGCTCACGACCGTCGCGCCAGGATGCGACGCCGACACCGCCCCCGACGGAGCGCGAGCCACGCCCGCGGGTGACGGCCCCGTCATCGTCTTCGACACCACGCGGCGTCCCCTTCCCGAGATCCCGCAGCCGAACGACATCGCGACCTTCGCCGATCCGTCGAGCCGCACCGGTCGCCGCATCAACGTGAGCCTGATCTCGCCGACGCGCCTCGAGAGCGCAGCCCGCGAAGGTTTCAACGCGCTCGAGGGATGGGGCACGTTCGC
>JAYTOQ010000226.1:0-12758 GCA_043747665.1 Polyangiaceae bacterium
AATCGTAAGCATCGCAGCGTTGAGCACGCCCGCGACCCCGTTGGCCAACGACTCGACGCGCTTGGCGTGAAGGTCCTCGTCGAACAGCACTTCAGCGAACGCGCGAATCGGCGCGAGGCGGAGCGTGCCCCTTCGATCGCCCACGAGCGTTCCCGCCATCGCCTTCATCCGCTTCTTCGTGCCCACCACGCGCGTCATCGTCGCTTCCACGCCGGGTCTTATGCCAGCGAGAACTCCGCATGGGAAGAACAACTTGTAGTATGCACGCAAGTGCTCGGAAACAAAGAGCAATCAGATCGCCGCGATATGAGGGGATCCATCAGGAGCGACACGCTTGCCCAGCTGCTCGCGTCGCTCGGCGCGTCGCGCAGCTTCAACCGACCACACGTCTCGGACGACAACGCCTTCAGCGAGGCTCAATTCAAGACCATGAAGTACCAGCCCGATTATCCCGGGCGTTTCAACGGCGAGCTCCACGGACGCGGCTGGCTGCAGGACTTCTTCGGCTGACACAACGACCAAGGAACGTCCGGCGGACCGAGCCGTGCAACCCGGCAGCACGCGGTCGGCCGCGGAGAAGATCCGCATCGTGATGGCGGCGGCAGCGCTCGGGCCTGACGAGCTCGGCGCGTTCCTCCGTCGCGAGGGAGTGCATGAGGCCGAGCTCGAGCAGTGGCGCGTCGCGGTCGTCGACGCGGCGACGTCTGCTCTCGAGGGCGGCGCAACGCGGCCGTCGTCGCGCGGCGCGGAGACCAAGCGAATCAAAGAGCTCGAACGCCAGATTCGACGCAAGGACAAGGCTCTCGCCGAGACGGCTGCGCTGCTGGTGCTCCAAAAAAACGTTCAGGAGATTTGGGGGGACGGGGACGACGACACGAACGAGGGCAACGAGAAGTGATTCTCGGTCTCGTGAACGAAGCGGTTGCGGCTGGCGCTCGCCGCGAGCGCGCGTGCTTGCAGCTCGGTCTCACCCAGCGCTGCATGCAGCGCTGGCGAAACGCGGACGTCGGCGACGACGGCCGCGCCGGGCCGCGAACCGTTCCCGCGAACGCCTTCACGCCGGCGGAGCGGGCAAAGGTGCTCGAAGTCGTCAACTCGCCCGAGTATCGCGATCTGCATCCAAAACAGGTCGTTCCGCGCCTCGCCGACGACGGCCGCTACATCGGATCGGAGCCGACGATCTACCGCATCCTGCGCGCCGAAGGCCAAGACGCCCATCGTGGCCGCGCGAAGCGGCGCACCGTCCGCACCGTCGACGAGCATGTCGCGACCGCCGCGAACCAGGTGTGGAGCTGGGACATTACGCATCTCCTCAGCTCGGTCCGCGGGCGCTTCTTCTACCTCTACCTCGTGGTCGATGTCTGGAGCCGCCGCATCGTCGGCTTCGAGGTCCACGCCGAGGAATGCATGGTCGCGTCATCGGCTCTCGTACGCGCGACGTGCGCGGCCGAGAGCGTCGACCCGACGGGCCTCGTGCTCCACTCCGATAACGGCGGACCGATGAAGGGGTCGACGATGCTCGCGACGCTCCGCCATCTCGGCATCGTGGCGTCCTTCAGCCGCCCGAGCGTCAGCGACGATAACCCCTTCAGCGAGTCTCTCTTCCGCACGCTCAAGTATCGCCCCGAGTACCCGCACAAGCCCTTCGACAGCATCGAGGCTGCGCGAGCGTGGGTCACGACCTTCGTGGCCTGGTACAACACCGAGCATCGCCACAGCGGCATCCGCTTCGTCACGCCCGACCAGCGACACGACGGACGCCAGAACGAGGTCCTGGCGAACCGTGTCCGCGTCTACGAGCGTGCGCGACGCCGGCACCCGAACCGCTGGTCACGCGGCACCAGGAACTGGACGCCCGCGCTCGCGGTCTTCCTCAACCCGGAACGAGATCAGGAGACCATCGAAGGCGCGCTGTCGCGCGCGACCTCATAGGGAATCATTAAAAAGCGACAACTTCTTTGACACTTACCGGTGCACTATCAGCTTTGATAACAACAGCGCCTGAGGAGTCGTCGTCCCAGCCATGTGTGTCGTTGGCCGCCCATTGCAGCGGCGTGCAGTAGCCGAATCGATAAGGAAAGTTTTGCGCCATTGTCCTCTCCTTCGTCTTCACGTCTCTCGGTCTTGATTCTGCCCGGTCAACGCGCTCGCGTGGGCCAATCGGTCAGCGGCGCTTCATAGAACACGGTGTCGTACGCGCGAAGAAACGGATTGCGATCGACGCCGCCCGCCCGGACCCGAGACGCGAGCAGCGGAGACCGCTCGACCCACTCACCGCCGCCCCTGGCCGCGATCTCGCCGAGCCAGGCGCCCATGGCGGGGACGTACGTTCGGAGACAGTACTCGATGGTCCAGCGCGCGCTCGGCCGGTTTGGCTGGACGATGCCCGACACGCTGCCGGGAAATGCGAGGCGCGCCAGCAATCCATCCATGGTCTGGACGTCACGCCGGAACGCTGCCTCCTCGAGCGCGTCGTCGTCGGCCGCAAGGTCGGGATTCTTGCGGGATTGAAAGTGAATCATGACGAAGCACTCTGCGAGGTCGTCGAGCCGGTGCGCTGCTCGCGGGGCGAGCTTGGGATCGGGCACGTATTCCGCTTCCAGCGCCTCGTAGGAAAGAAGCGCCGCGCCGCTCTGCGTGCGCACCGTATCGAAGAGCGCTCGAGACTCCTGCCGCTTCTCGGCAGACGGCGACCGCGCGAGGACCGGCGCGAGCGACAGCTGCGCGGCGTAAACGTACTTGTCGCTGGCGATCGCTTCGGCGAGCCTCGAGCGATAGAAGGCCTCCGCGCGGTCGATGTCTCCCTCCGCGAGTGCAAAACGGACTACGGCTTCGGCGTAGCCGAGCTGCTCTACGATGCTTTTGGCACCGTTACGTTTGTCCGGTTCCCCCGTGGCCCAGAGCGCTGACGCCTTTCGGCACGCTGTCGACGATCTGTTGGCACGCAACCGCTTGATGCCTTTCCAGAACGCCTCTTGCGCGGCCGCATCCCAGTCGGCGTTGGTCATCCACGGAGAGAGGTTGGGCACGGCCTCTCCAGGATACGCCAGCACTCGACAACGGCGCGGTCCACGGCTTCGTGGACAGTCTGGACGTGCCAGGTGTGGCCAAGTGGATCGGTCTCGCTGAGGACGCGGTGCTTGTCGGCCCCACGCGACCGGGCACGTCCCTCGCTGCGCTCAAGAAGACGAGCTCCGCTGGCTGCAGCTCGGACGGGCGCTCCCGCGACCCAACTGGCTGCGATGGGGTAGTCTCATGGCCGTCCTGACCCAAGAGGGCGAAGGTCGGAGAGGGGGATTCGATGTTCGACTCGGGCTGGCTCATCCACGACGTCTTCGGCCGACGCTGGCGGCTCTCGATCTCCCGGCACGGGCGTGAGCGGAAAGCCGGGGCCGTCCTCTCCGACGACGCCCGGAGCGCCGTGCGCGCCATCGTCGACACGTCGCTGACACGCGCCGATCGCTACGACAGCACGTCGGAAGCTCTGTTCGAGATCTACAACGAGCTCACGATCGGCGTGCCGCTCTCGCACCACGAATGGCTCCGCGAAGACCGGACCAGCGGCCGGTACGCGGTGAACTTGCTGTCGGAAGCGCTCGAGTGGGCGGCGTCGACAGGGCTCCTGCGCGTCGAGCTGCTGCGCGACGCCCTACCCTTGTCCCCCCAGATCTTCGAGGCGACGCCCGACACCGTACGGAAGCCCGGTCCGCCGGAGCCGGAGCGCACCACACGGTTCGAGCTACGCGTGCTCGACGAGGCAGGCGTGCCGATCGACGGCCTCGAGATCGAGTTCTCCGTCGGGGGAACCCGCAAGAAGGTCACTACCAATGGCGGTGGCGTCGCGAGATTCGATGGGGCCGATGCCTCCTTTGGGTCGGCACGGGTGGTCAGTCGGGCCGCGCTCGAGGAGATTGTCCTCCCACGCCGGGAGACGCTCCGTCCGGTGAAGCTGCCCAAAGGCGAGCACACGAGCATCCGCCTGGTGCGCGATCTCGCAGCGTCGGTGTCGCTCGAGGCCGAGGTGCTGCACACGCTCGCCATTGTCCCGAACCATCGCCGTGTGCGGCTCGTCGGCATGCACTTCGACACCAACAAGAGCTTTCTGTTGCCGTCCGCGATGCACGGCATCCGGGAGCTGCATGCGATCTTCGAGGACGCCGGCACGACGCAGTTCCTCGTCGTCGGCCACACCGACGCGCATGGCACCCGGGCTTACAACGAGAAGCTCTCGCTGGAGCGCGCGAAGTCGATCATCGCGTTCATGAAAGACGACGCTGACGCGTGGAATGCCCTGTTCAAGGCACCCTCGCCCGCGAAGCGCTGGGGCGACCGCGAGGTGAATGCCATGCTCTCCGCCCTCCCGGAGGGCGGACCGCCGTTCACCAGCCCCAACGAGGACGGCAAGGACCCAGAGGCCGTCAAACGCTTCCAGCAGTTCTCGAACGACACGCGTGGCACGGCGCTGGAGGTCGACGGGAAGGCGGGCCCGGAGACGAGACGCGCGCTCATCGAGGCCTACATGGCGCTCTCCCACACGTCGTTGCCGGGCGGCGCCACCATCGTCGCCCACGGCTGCGGACCAAATCATCCTCCCCCCGACGAGGGGAACGTCCCCCCGAGCGACGCCGAGATGCGCCGCGTCGACATCTTTGCCTTCGATGGTCCCATTCGTCCGCCGCCGCCGGGCGAGATCTCGGGGCCGGGATCACCGGAATACGAGCAGTGGGTGGCGCAGATGCAGAGCACGTTCGACGTGCGCTCCGACATCTTGCCCTTCCGCTATGCCATGCAGATAGGGCCGGACCAGCAGTGGAGCGATGCGGCGACGCTCACCGTGCTCAGCGAGGATCTCGTGGACCACGAGACCTTCGTGCTGTCCGACGGCGAGGCGGTGGATACCTATCGCATCTTCGAATTCTCCGGCATCCGCCCGGGAGCTCGTTATCGGGCCTCCATCACGGAGGGAGATCTCGAAGTGGAGCTGTTCGACTTCACCGAGCTGCACGCGGTGGCGCTGGACGGCAACGACGAGAATCACCTGAGTCCGCCGCCCGCGGACCCCGCCGCGCCGTTCGATGCCAGCGACGACCCGCCGGACACCGGCGTCCTGAACGTGCGGCTGTTCGACGCGAGCGAAAATCCGATGACCAATACCCTCTATCGCTTGTCGGTGCTGGGCGAGGCGCTGGGGCTCTCGGAGGATGGAGTGGCCTCGATCAAGCTGCCTTCGCCATGTCCGCCCACCGGGACGCTCGAGTGGGGTGAGCCGGACGAGAACGGAGCGCTGGAGTTCCGCATGGAGATCGCGCTCGACTGCGACGACGACGCAGATCGCACGTCGAGCATGCTGCACAATCTCGGTTATCCGAAGGACCTGCCGCTCGACACGCGCGTGCGCTCGTTCCAGACGCAGCATGCGCTCGGTGAAGCGGGGCTCGATGCGGGCGGCGCGGTGCCCTCGAAGACGCGGGCGGCGATCAAGCAGCTCTACCAGCGAAGGGTCGGGTGATCCGCGATGGATACGTTCCTCGTCGTGCGCGTGCTCGACGTGAATTACGCGCCACAGCGGGCGAAGACCGTCGAAGCGTCGTTCGATGGAGGCGCGAAGCGGCCGCTGATTGCCACGCCGCAGGTGGGCGTGGTGGAGCTGCAGGTGCCGCCGGGGACGTCGGGCATCGAGATCACCGTCACGCAGAAGGGCTTCTGGCCGGCGACGCAGAAGCTGAAATTCAACGCCGGAAAGCTGCCGACGTTGGCGTTCGACGGGCCGCAGGCCATCAACGTGCGAGAACTCGAGGCGCACACGCGCGGCAAGGATTCGAACGTCGTGGTGAACGTGGTGCTCGGGCAGTTGAGGGACGCGCGCGCCAAGGTGGAGGCGGTGTTCGGCAAGGGCCGCATCACCACCATCACGCCGTCCGCCCAGCTGATCCGCGATATCGATGCGACCATGCTCGCGCCCGCAGGCAAGGGCTGGGACCGCTTCAAGCACGTGGTCAGCCAGGGCGTCGTTCCGGACGGGAAGATGTTCTTCCTGGAGCGCCCGACGGTTCCGAAGCTCGTCGCCGTTTACCTGCCGGCCAATCGGTTCAAGATGTTCCAGCGCGACGGCACGAGCCCGGTCAGCGTGCCGATCCCGTATCATGTGTTCTTCCATCCCTCGACGCGGTCCTTCGCCGGCGTCTACCCGTTCGCCCGCGACTACATCGATTTGATCAGTCGTTACATGCTCCGCGATCAGGGCTTCGTCGGGAACAAGGCGATGGTCAACCAGCACGTCGTTGCGGGCAAACGGCCGGTGTTCGTCTTCCCCGTCGGCAGCCCGACGCTCGGCTTCGGTAGCATTCCACAGCAGGCGCCGCTGCTCCGGCTGCTGCAGGAGGTGAACTACATCCTCCAGCGCATGGACGGCATCGCCTATCCCATTCATCCCGTCGGGTTCTGCGCGGCGTCCGCGTTCAGCCAGGGTTGCGACGCGCTGAAGACGATGCTCGACACACCCTTCCCCGAATTCGATACCGCTCACCTGCGCGAGATCTACGGGCTCGATCTCTACCGACAGGACGATGTCGCTGCCGTGTGCAAGAGCCTCGGAGCATGGTTCCGCCGCGGTGCCGACAAACGGAAGCTGCGCATCTATACCCAGGACCTCCGCTGGCGAACCGGCATACGGGCGAACATCCCAGCCGGGACGGTGACGACCGGCCCCTCCAACGCGACCGAAGACGAGGCCGCGTCATCGACCCTGCTGTTCGATCCGCTCGGCACGTTCTGGACGGCGATGGCGCCCGAGGTCACCAACCCGCACCCGTTCGGTCAGTTCGATGACGTCCCAGGGGCGTACTTCGATGTCCACGCCATGCATTCCGCTCTCTTCATGACTCACGCACTGAAGCTTTCGAGCTTCTCGGATTGATATGACCTTCCTTGCGATTCGAAGGTTCGCGCCACTGCTCGGCCTCTGCCTCCTCGGTGCCTGTCGGCATCAGCACCCCAACGCGGATGCTGCTGCTCGGGCCAGCAGCACACCGGCGAGCTCGAGCTCTGCATCGGTCGCCGTTGCGCCGTCTGCGTCCGTCGCTACGGTCGCCGCGAGCTCGGTCCCCATCCCCAAGCAACGCGCGCTCGCACCGCCGACCGGGACCGTGACCGCGGCGGCTCGGCCGGCACTGCGGGTGACGCCGGGTACGGAAGCCATCGAGATCTGCAAGACGAGAGCGTGCGACGCACCGCAGAAGGTCGCGGTCGGCGCGGACGGTCGCGTGGGACCTCCGTCGGAGCTGCAGCGCGGGACATGGTTCTGGCGCGTCGCCGCACAACGAGGGACGTCGGCCGGGCCGCTCTGGTCGATCCTCGTTCGACCGTCGCCGGGACACGCCTCGCGGGTCCACGGGTTCGATGCCAACGGAGACGGTCGCGCCGACCTGCTCATCGAGGCGGGAATCCTCTTCGGAGCTGCGGCCGTGGCCGAGGAGCTGACGCCTGTGCCCTATGCGCCGCTGGACTTCCGCCCGGACGCAGGAGCTCCACTCGCCCCGACCAGGCCGCCGAGCGTGACCATCATGCCGGTGGGCGACGTGGACGGCGATGGCTTCGACGACGCAGTTCTCGAAGGTCGCGTGGCTCGCGGCGGCCCTTCCGGGTTCCGGCCCGAGAGCGAGTGGCTCGCGTGTCCGTCGGGCAAGTGCGGAAGCCCGATCGGCGATGTCGATGGTGACGGGTACGCCGATCTCCTGAACGAAGGGACGCTGCAGCTCGGATCCCCGGGCGGCTTTCGCGAGCTCGCCGCGCCACGGCTCGCGGGCGTCGACGTGGTCCGGCCAGCCGGTGATCTCGACGGCGATGGAATCGCGGATCTCGTCGTGCTCGGGAAGGACAAGCGCACCCTCTCGGTCCTGCGCGGTGGCAAGGCCGGAGTCACGCCCGGTGGCACGGCGGTGATCACGGCGCCGGCGGATGCGGAGGTCGAGGTCGACATCGGGGATATCGACGGGGACGGAATTCTCGACATCGTGACGGCGTTCAACGAGGACCTGCCCGGACCGCGTCACACGAAGCGGATGACGGTGGTGGTTCGCTCCACGCTGCCGGGCGGTGACATCGCGCACGGCGCCGAGCGGCGCGTCACGAGCTCGATGAACGGCTCGGAGGAAGGAGCGGTCTCGACGCGCTTCCAGATCGCCGATGTCGACGGAGATGGCTTCGACGACATCGTGCTCTTCTTTGCGGATCGGTTCGGAGGCAACGGTCGGCTGGCTCGCGGCTCCGCGGTAGGGGCGCGGCTGCAAGCACGTCCCGTCGACCTGCGGCTCGAGGTGAATAGCGGGCTCACCGCGCTACGTTCCGTCGGCGATCTCAACGGCGACGGTCGCGACGACATTCTCGTCGAAGGCCGTCCGCAGATCGGCTTCCTGCGCACGTTCGATCTCCATGCCGGGTCGAAGTCGGGCTTCGCGCCGAAGCTGTTCGCGTCCTACAACTGGTCGGACAGTGACCGCGTCGCCGAGCGCCGCATTCCGCCCAGGGCTGAGGACTCGCCATGAGCGACGACCCCGGGGCCGACCGGAAGACCGTCGCGATACCCAATCAGATCCGGGACGCGATGATCGTGCCCAATACCCGCGTTCCTCTTCCGACATCGAAGAGCAGCTTCACGGTGCTCGAGCAGAACTGGATCTTCGCTCAGCAGTGGAAGAAGTTCGACAGCACCGCCCGCAACGTCGTCGAGCTCAGGGTGGGGGGCACCGCTGCCGACTACCTCGCAGCCATCAAGGCGGCGTCGCAGACGGCGCGCGGCAAGGAGGTGATCCTCGCTGTCGGTCACGGCGGCGCCGGAAGCTTTCGTGGCCTCACGCAGACGGTCTTCGACTCGATCCCCAATGCGTCGGAAGGGCTCGAGAAGCACCCGTTCGCCATCACTCGCGAGGTGCTCGATCTGCCCGACGTCGCGGAGAAGGTCAACGGACAATGGACGCCGCGGGCGATCAAGGATCCGAAGACCGGTGTGATCACGAGAGAGCTGCAGGGGTCGATCGACAAGCTCTCGCCGCGCTTCGACATGCTCGCGGCGGGCGGCGAGATCTTGCGCGCGGCGGGCGTCGCGCGGTTCGTGATTCTGGCGTGCAACATCGGCAAGGACTCACCGCCCGCCGGGAAAAATGGCTTCCTCGAGCTGCTCGCGAGCGTTCTCGGCGTCGACGTCGTGGCCTATCGGGGCCTGGTCGCGATAGGAGAGGTTAGCTTCACCAACCCTGGGGTCCCTGCCAACACGAAGGAGCAGATCTGGATCGCCACCGACGAGACGGACGTCAATCGAGGACGGCCAGCCCAGGATGATCCGGATCACGCGTCGTTCCACGAGGTGCCGCTTACCGCACGTGTCACCGCCGCCGCGCCGGCACGTAGCCCAGCGCCGACGCCATGAGGCCGATGCCGGCGTTGCTCGTCACGCTGCTCGGAGCGTGCGCATCGCATGGCCCTTCAGTGCTGGCTCTGCCGCCGCCGTCGCCGGCGCGCGCGGCGTCAGCCGAGGTGCTGTTCGATCTCGCGGCGACCTGTCCTCGGATATCCATCGATCGCGGCAGGCGGCAATTCCTGGCGGCGGTCACCGACCGTCCCGAGGAGCTAGGCATCGCGTCCGCGACGCCCTCGGCGCTGGTGGTGGGACGGCGGGCAGCGCAGGGCGCAGCGCTCGCGTGGCATCACGACCTGGGGCCAGACACGACGTCGTTCGAGCTGTCCGAGGGACGACTGGGCGAAGGCGTCGCCATCGCCGGGGCGGCCAGGGCTCCGATTCCGTTCGTGGGCACAGCCGCGGATACGCGATGGAAAGGATTGTTCGTGCTCTCATTTGCGCCGGACGGGGCCCTTCGATTCAGCCGTTGGATCGAGGCGGGGTCGGCATTGACGTCGTCGGAGGAGCCTCGTGTCACCGCCGTCGTAACGGGGCAACGCTCGGAGGTGACCCTCGCGGGTACGACCCACGAGCCGCTCAATTTCGGCGGCGTCACGCTGCGTCCGGGGAAGGAGGCGTATGACAACACCGTCGCGTTCGTCGTGCAGTATACATCCAACGGCGTGCCGGCTTTCGCCACGAGCCGTCCGGCGAAGCTCGGAACGTCGCCGCGGCTCGTCGTGCGACCGGACGGCGGCCTGGTGATGGGCTTCGAGGCGCGCGATGGGTCGTCGAGCCTGGAAGCCTTCGAGCCGACGGGCCCGCGCGGCGTCGGTCATCGATTGCCCGTGACGCTCGAGGGAACGCTCGCAGCGCTCACTGCTGCGGGCCCGCAAGACGTGGTCGCGGCGACGCAATCACGGGACAAGGGTGGAACGCCGACGGAGCTACGGATCGCGCGGGTGGGTGCGGGCGGCCAGATCGTGTGGTCGAGAACCATGCACGGCGAGCTGCAGGACGGCGCACTCGCGGTGACGGCGTCGGGGAACACGTGGTTCAGCGGGTGGTTCGAGGGCGACCCGGCGGGCTGCGTTTCCGTGCCTCTCGAGGCGGATCACGAGTCGGTGCTCCCCACGCTCCAGCTGATCGACGCGAGCGGCGCGCGATGTCGTTCGCTCCCGGCGTCGACGCGCGCCGCGCGGTGGAGCACGCCGGCGTCGCTGCTGGAGACCGCGCCCGGTCGCATGACGTTCGCAGCGCCGCTCGCGGGAACAGCGACGCTGCCGGGCATACGGGCGCAGGCCACGCCGCTGGCGCCCCGTTGCGTGGCGGTCACGCTGCCGACGGAGGCGCCGGAGTACCGCCCTTGACGGAGGGGTGGAAACGGCGCCCCGTCCGACGCCTCCACCGCGTCGCGCGGTCATCGACGCCGGGTCGATACACGGCAGACGACGCCGTCGCGATGTCGCTCGCAGACGTTCCCTCCCGCGATTACCTTTGCGTTTTCGCGTATGCATTGCCCACGAGCGCGTTTGTCCTATTTCTGCACGAGCGAGCTCGCTCAGTCGTCGGCTGCGTTTACCTCGCGCGTACGCATGATCAGTGAGGACTTCAGAGGACGTCGCGCAGTGGCGGCATCTTTCGCCGAAAGCGCAACGCGCGATTACCGCAAATTTACCCGCCCTGAAAGAACACCGGCCGAGCCTCCGCGCCGAGCGACATGCGGACGCGCAGCGAGCGCGGCGAGCGCGACAGAAGAACGAGCGAGCTCCGGCCGAGCCTCGCGCCCGTCGTCGTTCCCGGGCGGCGACCCAGGGCGGCACGCGGCTCTTCGCCCTTGAGGATCTCGATCTCCGCTTCGACGTCGAGCATTCCTCCCGTGATGTCGTCGACCACCTTCCGCAGGCGAAGGTTCTCGCGGCCGCCCGGGAGGAGGAGATCGAACGTCGTCCGGTCGACCGGGCCGATCTCGAGCCGCACCACGTCGGACTGACCCGTCATGTGTCTTCCCACGCGGGTCTCGGCGCCGAGCCGATGGTTTTGCTTTCCCACACGGAGGCGCTGCTCGTCGGCAAGCCGCACGCGTCGCGGAAAGAAGTCGACGATACGCACGCGAAGCGACGGGAATGCGAGAGCGAGCGCCGCCTCGAGGGCCTGGCGGCTCCGCGGACGCCGCGCAAGTATCCGCGCGCGGCCGAGCATCGCGAGCGACGACAGTGCCGCGTCTTCCCGCTTGGGCCACAGCCCCGCCGACGCGAGCGCGCGCCCCGTGAGCACGTCGGCGCCGCTCTTGTGGATGCTCGATGCGAGGCGGCTCCGCCGCAGCGCGCGGTAGCAGAGCGCGAGGAGCCGATGATGAAAGAGGTCGTAGAAGGCGCCGAGCGTCGCGCCGTCCTGGGCCTCGGAGCGCAGGACGTCTTCGGTGAAGAAGCTCGCGAGCGGAGAGACGGCGCCCGTCGCGCCGAGAAAGGTCGAGGTGACGTCGACCCTTGCGCCGACCACACGCATCTTCGCGATGTCGCTCGCATGGAAGACGAGGCTCGGATCGTGTCGAAAGCGGATGACCTCGTCGCGCGCGAGCGCGCTCGTGCCGACCGGTAGAGCACCCGCGAGAAGCCGCTCGAGATGCTCGATGAGCGTGACGAACGGGATGCGCGGCGCACGCACGACGAGCGCCGCCAACGTCGGGTCGACGTCGAGGGGAGCCCGAGCCTCGCGGTCAGAGACCAACGCGCGCACCATACGTTCGAGGGTACTGCTCGAGCGTGTGACCCGCAGCATCGACGAGCACGAGCTCGATCCACTCGTTGACGGCGATGCTCGCCGCGAAGAGCGGAACGAGGACCTCCCCGAAGAGGCGAACATCTCCGGGCCCGGTGAATCTGCGTCCGTCGAGCGCCAGCCGTATCACGGCGCCGCTGCGTAGCTCGTCGCGGTCCGACACGCAGCTCCGGTGGCGCTCGGCACGGAGGAGAGCGGTGAAGCGTTCGACCCCCGGCTTCGCCTCCGGCCACTGGTCGAGCGCCGGCACGTTCGCGAGCGCGAGAATGCCGCCAAGGGTCTCGACGTCGGTGAGCGCCGCCAGGTTCGCCTTCGTGAGCCGAAAGAAACGCCACAGGCGATCTCCGACGATCGGCGGGGCCGCATTCCGCGTGACCGTGGTGACGTTGCGGAAGGAGACGAGCGAAGGAGACGTGGCGGTGGAGACGCAGATGTCTCCGAGCCCGACCGACGATGCTCGCTCGCCGTTGGTGGCGACGATCTCGACCTCCACCGCGAGCTTGTCGGAGAGGAACGAGTCGATGCGCGCGCCCGAGAACGAGAGGCTGACGTCGAGCCGCGGTCCGATCACCGAAGGAACGCG
>JAYTOQ010000227.1:0-6612 GCA_043747665.1 Polyangiaceae bacterium
GCCGCCGCCGCCAGCAGCATCAACAGAGGCCGCGAAGCCCCCGGCGGAGCCTCGACCGAAGACGGCGGCTCTGGACTCATGACGGCGTTGTATAACGACGGGCGATGAAGCGCGCTCTTCTCGCCACGTTCGCCGCCACCTTCGCCGCCACGTTCGCCGCCACGTTCGCCGCCACCTTCGCCACGTTGGTCACCGCCTGCGGTCCTGCTTCGCAGCCGACTGCGCCGAAGCCCGCGACCACCGCTGCGATGCCGCCCGTGGGCGTCGCGTTGCCGGAGGAAAAGCACCTCGCCGATCTCCGGCAGCTCACGCTCGCGGGCGAGAACGCCGAGGCGTACTGGTCGTTCGACGGGCACGCGCTCACGCTGCAGTCGCGCACCGGCGACAGCGACTGCGATCGCATCTATCGCATGCCTCTGAACGGCATCGTGCCGCTCACTCCCGGCGGCGCACGCACGGGCGTCCCGCAGCTCGTCCCGGTGTCGAGCGGGAAGGGCGCCACCACGTGCTCGTACTTCACGCCTGGTGACCAGCAGGTGATCTACGCGTCGACGCATCTCGGCGGCGACGCATGCCCGCCCAAGCCCGATCACAGCCTCGGCTACGTCTGGGCGCTCTACGACACCTACGACATCTTCAAGGCCGACGCCGACGGCAAGAACCTCACGCGCCTCACGGACACGAAGGGCTACGACGCCGAGGCCACTGTCTGCGCGAAGGACGGCTCGATCATCTTCACGTCGGTGCGAGACGGCGACATTGATCTCTATCGCATGGACGCCGACGGCAAGAACGTGAAGCGCATCACGGCCACGCCCGGCTACGACGGCGGCGCGTTCTTCAACGCCGACTGCTCGAAGATCGTGTGGCGCGCCTCACGCCCCAAGGGCCAGGACCTCGAGGACTTCAAGAAGCTGCTCTCGCAGAACCTCGTTCGCCCGTCGAAGCTCGAGCTCTACGTCGCCAACGCCGACGGCTCCGATGCCACGCAGCTCACGTACCTCGACGCCGCGTCGTTCGCGCCGTTCTGGCATCCGTCCGGGAAGCGCATCCTATTCTCCTCGAACCACGGCGATCCCAAGGGCCGCGAGTTCGACATCTGGGGCATCAACACCGACGGCACGGGCCTCGAGCGCATCACGTATGCGCCGGGCTTCGACGGCTTCCCGATGTTCTCGCCGGACGGGAAGACGCTCGCGTTCTCCTCGAACCGCGCCACGCCGAAGGGAAAGCACGACACGAACGTCTTCGTCGCGCGCTGGGTCGAGGAGGGCAAGGGCCCGACCGAGGAGCAGGCGGCGGATCGCGTGATGAGCGACATCTCGTGGCTCGCCGATCCCGCCCGCGAGGGACGCGGCATCGGCATGCAGGGCCTCGAGCAGTCGGGCGCGTGGATCGAGGCGCGCATGAAGACGCTCGGGCTGAAGGCCGCGGGCGACGCAGACGGCTTCCGCCAGGCATTCCCCGTGGTGACGAGCGTCAAGGCGGAGGAGGCGACGTCGGTCAAGATCGACGGCAAGCCGCTCGCGAAGGACGACTACGTCGTGCTCGGCTACTCACCCGCGAAGGCCGACGTGACCGGCGAGCTCGCCTTCGCGGGCTACGGGATCGTCGCGAAGGATCCCGCCGTCGACGACTACGCGAAGCTCGACGTGAGGAAGAAGATCGTCGTCGTGCGTCGCTTCGCGCCCGAGGGCGGTCAGCTTGGAAGCACCGAGGCCCAGCGTCGCTACGGCGACATCCGTCGCAAGGCGTTCAGCGCCCGCGAGAAGGGCGCTGCTGCGCTGGTCGTGATCGACGATCCGCTCCCGCCCGAGGGCGCGAAGGGCGCTTTTCAGGCGCCCGACGAGGCGAAATTCCCGCCGCTCATGCCCGAGGGCTACTCCGACGCCGGGCTGCCTGTCCTCGTCCTCAAGCGGAGCGTCGGCAAGTCGCTCATCGAGCGCCTCGTCAAGAAGACCAAGACCACCGCATCGGTGCGCGTCGAGCTCACGCCGGTCTCGCAGAATGCGTTCAACGTGATCGGTCGCGTCATCGCCGAGCCGGTCGACGGCAAGAAGCTCCCCGGCGTGGTCGTGATTGGCGCGCACTACGATCACCTCGGAAAAGGCGGTCGTCATTCGCTCGCGCCGCACTCGGAGGACGCGCACGTCGGCGCCGACGACAACGCGTCGGGCGTGGCCGTCCTTCTCGAGGTCGCGCGCGAGATGCAGCTCCGCAAGGTCCAGCTGAAGCGCGACGTGATCTTCGTCGCGTTCTCCGGCGAGGAGTCCGGCGTGCTCGGCTCCGCGCACCTCGTTCATCAGTGGAGCGAGAAGGCGAAGACCAAGGGCAAGCTGGAGGACGTCGTCGCCATGCTCAACATGGACATGGTCGGCCGCATGCGGGAGAACCGCCTCCAAGTGCTCGGCGCGGAGACCGCCGCCGAGTGGAAGGACATCGTGCAGAAGGCCTGCGATACGTCGCGCGTCGAGTGCGGGATGAGCGGAGACGGGTACGGGCCGAGCGATCACTCGTCGTTCTATTCCGCGGGCGCGCCGGTGCTGCACTTCTTCACAGGAACGCACTCCGACTATCACAAGCCCTCCGACACTCCGGACAAGATCAACGCCGCGGGCGCCGCGCAGACCGGCAAGATCTGCGGCGACGTCGCGGTCGCGGTCTCGCAGCACGAGAAGCCGCTGACGTTCAAGGCAGGCATCGAAGGCGCCGCCGATCGCGGCGACCTCCGTAGCTTCAACGCGTCGCTCGGGACCATTCCCGACTACGGCGGCCCCGGTGCTGGCAAGAAGGGCGTGCTCCTCGCCGGCGTGCGACCCGGCAGCGCGGCCGACAAGGGCGGGATGAAGAAGGGCGACGTGCTCGTGCGGCTGGGCAAGACCGACGTCGGCAGCGTGGAGGACCTCATGTTCGTACTCAACGCGAGCAAGCCGGGCGAGATGGCTCCTGCGGTCGTGCTTCGCGACGGCAAGGAAGTGAAGCTCGAGGTCACGTTCCAGGAGAGCCACGGCCGCAAGTAGAAGCGGGTGAGGTAGGCTGGCGGGCATGAGCGATCCCAAGAGCGTCGAGCTGCTCGCGCGCGCCGAGCGCGTGATCCCCGGCGGCGTGAACAGCCCCGTCCGCGCATTCCGCTCCGTCGGCGGCAAGCCCGTCTTCATCTCGCGCGCCGAGGGCCCGTACCTCTTCGGCGCTGATGGTGCAAAGTACACGGATTACATCGGCTCCTGGGGCCCCATGATCCTCGGTCACGCGCATCCCGCGGTCATCGAGGCCGTCATCTCCGCGGCGAAGAACGGTACGAGCTACGGCGCGCCCACCGAGCTCGAGGTCATCTTCGCCGAGACCATCGTCGCGCTCTACCCGTCGATCGAGATGATGCGCGCGGTGTCGAGCGGCACCGAGGCGTGCATGGCCGCCATCCGTGCCGCGCGCGGCTTCACGGGTCGCGAGGCCATCGTGAAGTTCGAGGGCTGCTATCACGGCCACGCCGATTGTCTCCTCGTGAAGGCCGGCTCCGGCGCGCTCACGTTCGGCGTCCCCGACTCGGCGGGCGTCCCCGCCGCCACCGCGAAGGGCACGCTCACGCTCCCGTACAACGACATCGCGTCGCTGAAGGAGCTCTTTGCCACGCGCGGCAAGGAGATCGCCGCCGTCATCGTCGAGCCCGTCGTCGGCAACATGGGCGTCGTGCCTCCCGAGAAGGGCTTCCTCGAGGCCATCATCGATGTCTGCAAGGAGAACGGCGCGGTCTCCATCTTCGACGAGGTGATGACCGGGTGCCGCGTCGCGCACGGAGGCATGCAGCAGCGCGCCGGCCTCCGCCCCGACATGACGTGCCTCGGCAAGATCATCGGCGGCGGCATGCCCCTCGCGGCGTATGGCGGAAAGCGCGCCATCATGGAGAAGATCGCGCCGCTCGGTCCCGTCTACCAGGCCGGCACGCTCAGCGGAAACCCGGTCGCCGTCAGCGCAGCGCTGGCGATGCTGAAGGAGCTGAACGCCGGCGTGTACGAGAAGCTCGAGAAGCTCGGCGCGCGCCTCGAGGCGGGGCTCGTGGCCTCCGCGAAGAGGCGCAACATCGAGGTGTGCGTTCAGCGCGTTGGCTCGATGATCACGATGTTCTTCACGGCAGGCCCCGTGAAGACCTTCGCCGACGCGATGAAGTCCGACGCCAAGCGCTTCGGCCGCTGGCACGGCGCGATGCTGAGCCGCGGGCAGTACTGGCCGCCCTCGCAGTACGAGGCCGCGTTCATCAGCGCCGCGCACGACGACGCCATCATCGACGCGACCATCGCCGCCGCCGACGAAGCGCTCGCCGCGAGCGGCTGAGCGCTCGTGTCATTTCGTGTCAGTGGGCGTGCTCCTCTGCGCGCGCCATGTTTTCCGGTGTGAAAGCCCTGAAAGCCGTCATCGCCGGCGCCGGTATCGCCGGGTTCCTCCACGCGCTCGCCTATCGCGCGCACGGCGTGACCATCGCAGGCGTCTTCGACCCGGATGCGCGTCGCGCGCATGATCTCGCCGAGCTCCATGGTGCTCGTGCGGTCTCCTCGCTGGAGGAGCTGAGCGGCATCGACGCCAATCTCGCGAGCATCTGCAGTCCGCCGCTCCATCACGTCGCGCAGGCGGAGGCGCTGGCGCAGGCCGACCGCGCGCTCCTCATCGAGAAGCCCGTCGCCGTCTCGCTCGAGGAGCTCGCGCGCCTCCGCTTACTGCCAGGATGCATACCGGTGGTGCAATGGCGCGCTGGACGCGCTCTCCGCGCGGTTCGCGCTGCGATCGCGCGCGGAGAGCTCGGAGCTTCGCCGGTGGTGGGCTGCGATCTCGCGTGGGGCCGCGACGAAGCCTACGTACGCTCGCGCGACGCCTCGTGGGGATGCGGCGCGGTGCTGTCGATCGGGATCCACGCCATCGATGCGCTCGAGTGGGCGATCAATCGCCGGGTCACGAGCGTGAGCAGCCTCGTCACGCGCCGCGCCGGCGCGTGGGCGGAGACGGGCGCCGTGGCGGTGATCGCGTTCGAGGGCGGCGCGCTCGCATCGCTCCGCCTCTCGCTCGACGGCGGCGGAGACGCCACGGAGCTCACGTTCTGCGGAGACGGCGTGACGGCGTCGATCGCCGGTGGCGAGGGCGATCCCACTGCCACCTCCGTGACGTGGTCGGTCGCGCGCGGCCCCGGCTCGCACGCGCGTCTCGCTACGCTGGAGGCGCTCGAGCGCGAGACGCGCGGCTCGCTGGGTTCCCCACTCCTCGTTCCTTACGTCGGTGACGTCATCGCAGCGCTGCGCGAGGGCTGCTTGCCCGGCGACACGCAGCGCATCCCGTCGATCGCCGATTGCTCGAGCGCCCACGAGACCGCGCTGCGGATTTCGTGCACGTCGCCGTCGTCGCTCAGGGGGTGAGCACGGCGCGGAAGCGGACCTTGTTGCTCATCACCTTGCCGAAGGCCTCTTCCGCCTGATCGAGCTTGAACTTCTCGATGCGTGGTCGAACGTTGGTGAGAGCGCTGAAGGCCATGGCCTCCTCGGAGTCGATGCTGCTGCCGCTCGGCCAGCCTGCGATGGTCTTGCCGCTGAGCAGCGAGAATGCCGATACCGCCATCGGCTCGAACGGCGCTGCGACGATGAGGAGCTTGCCGCGCGGCTTGAGCCCGTCGACGGTGCTGGCGATGGCGTCGGCATACGGCGCGGTGGCGAGCACGAGATCGGCGCCGCCCAGCTTTTGCAGGCCTTCGGCGGCCTTCACCTTCTTCGTGTCGACGTACTCGTGAGCGCCGAGCTGGCGCGCGAGCTCCTCTTTCTCGGGCCCGCTCGAGATGGCGATGGTCCGGAAGCCCATGCGCGCCGCGTACTGGATGCCGAGGTGACCGAGGCCGCCGATGCCTTGCACCGCGACCGTGTCACCGGGGCGGGCGCCGCTGTTACGGAGCGCGTTGTACGTGGTGACGCCGGCGCAGAGGAGCGGACCGGCATCGGCGGCGTCGAGCTGATCGGGGATGCGCGCCGCAGCGATGTGCGGAACGACGGTGTACTCGGCGTAGCCGCCGTCGAAGCTGATGCCGGTGACGCGGGCCTTCTCGCAGTTGAGCCACAGGCCCTTGCGGCATGCGTTGCACTCGAAGCAGTGACCGCCGTGCCAGCCGACACCGATGCGGTCGCCCTTCTTCCACGAGCCGACGTTGGCGCCGACGGCGTCGACGCGGCCGGCGATCTCGTGACCGGGGATGCGCGGCAAGACGAGGCCGGGGAACGCGCCGGCCTTCACGAACGCGTCGCTGTGGCAGATGCCGCACGCCTCGACCTTGATGCGCAGCTCGCCGTCGCCCGGCTCCGGGATGTCGCGCTCGACGACCTCGAACGGACCATTGGCCTTGGAAATCTGAACGGCCTTCATCTTTGCCATGCGTGCGCCCCTTCCGTGTTGAATGCGGCTGTCCGATGCTCGCCGGCTCTACGCCGTTCCGCCGGTCGTGCCCCGCCCCTTGCGCGCGTAGACCTCGGCCTGCGCCGCGGCGAGGCGGGCGATGGTGACGCGAAACGGCGAGCACGACACGTAGTCGAGCTTCGCCTCGCGGAAGAAGCGGATGCTGTCCGGGTCGCCGCCGTGCTCGCCGCA
>JAYTOQ010000228.1:0-2274 GCA_043747665.1 Polyangiaceae bacterium
CGGTGCGCGGCGACATCCGCGAGATCATCGATCTGCCATGATTCGTGGCGTTTTCGGGCGTCCGTACGTCGACCTCGAGCCCTACGTCGACCTCGACGCGCTCGACGCGCTCGACGACGAGATCGCAGGCGGCCTCGCCGAGGTGCCGGTCGATTACACGGGTGAAAGCCATCGCTCGATGGAGATCATGCCCGCGTCACGCGCCGCCGAGGCGCACGTCGACTACGGCGAGGTCATCGCGAAGATGACCGCCGACGCGTATGCCACGTTCCGCTCGCTCGCCAGCGAGCCGATCGCGTTTCCCGGAGAGAGCGACCGCCTTGGCGCGACGTTCGGCGAGGAGCGCGATCATCCGCTGTCGCGCCGGCAGATGCTGTGGCTCGAGTACCGCTTCGGCGTGTACTTTCCGTGGAAGGTCTATCTCGAGATGATCCCCAACCGTACCTGGGAGGACAAGAGCGATCCTGACGGCAAGGCCTTCACGCGCTTGGCGCGGACGTTCTTCCCGAAGACCATCGCGTTCGTGAAGAGCCTGCCGTTCACGCACATCGGCCGCTGCAACCTGATGGGCCTCGCATCGAACGATCACGGCACCGTGCATCGCGACGGGGACCCGGCGTCGAAGAAGAGCGTCGACCACTTCATCACGTTCTGTCCGCGCGGCGACAAGCGCCTGTTCTTGTGGGACGAGGAGCAGCAGCAGAAGGTCGACGTACGCGGGAGGGCGTACTGGTTCGACGACTCCGACTATCACGGCGTGGAAGCCGATCCGTTCTTCCGCTACTCGATCCGCGTCGACGGCGTGTTCCGCCCGGAGCTCCTCGCCAGGCTGGAGACCGACCTCGCTCGGGGACGGCGTTCGCCATGAGCAACGAGCCCTCCGAAGGCCTGGAGCCGTTCGCGCGCGACCGCAACGTCGACAAGCCGTCGATCATCGGTGCGAGGTGGTGGCACGAGGCGCTCGTCGATCGCGACGCCGAGATCGCGCGGCGTACCGCCATCCGCAACATCCTCATCGCCGGCGGAGTCATCGCCGGCTTCGGCGCCATGCTTGCCATGTGCGTGAAGACGGCGGCGTCCGGAGGGGATGCGCCCGCGGTGTCCGACACGCGCAAGACATCGCTCGAAATGCAGAAGGAGTACGGCTGGTCCTTCGGCGCCGTTGGGGAGCCGCTGGTATTCGACGGCGTCGCCACGAAGCCGTTCGAGCCGGGCGCGCTCCAGAGGCTCCCGGTCGATCTCGCGCCGGCGAAGAAGGCGCTTCGCCCGTTCTTCCAGGCCACGCTCTTCCAGTCGTCCGACGCGCAGCCCCCGTCGCTGGGCAAGCTCGACGTCGCAGAGATCTCGAATTTCCAGCTGCTCTCTGCGGTGATGAAGCCCATCTTCACGACGCCGATGGACGCGGCTTACTCACGCGGCCAGGCGCTCGCGGCCCTGTTCGCGAGCGTTGGCACCAACGGCGACACGCCTGCGAGCGCAAAGGCCGCGCTGCTCGTCGATCTCGACGGCCCCGAAGCGGTGGCGTTCGCGGCCGGCGCGACGCCGATGTTCGATCCGGTGTTCCTCTTCGACAACTGGCCGCATCCGCGCGGCGTGGTGCGTGCCCAGGAGACCCTCTCGGCCGCCGCCTACTATCAGCCGCTCTTCGCGGAGGCGCGCGCGAAGGCCAAGGCCGCACGCCTTCCCATGTTCGTCCTCGATCGCCGCCGCATCACCGCGTACACCGACGACGCGCGCGAGTTCGACAACCGTTACGTGGCGAAGCTCCCCACGTCGGCGGCGGCGATGCGCGCGCTCGACGTGAGCCACGTCCTCTACGTCGTGCCGACGCGCAGCGATGCATCACGCGAGCTCGACGATCTCAACGACGAGCTCGTCCTCTATGGTGCGGGCGGGCTCGACGTGAAGGCGCTCTCACTCGACATGTTCGCCGCCGACCAGGATGCGGGTACGCCCATCGGCAAGGGCGGCGTCTTCTACGGGGGCAGTGCCGGCTCGCATCACGCGTTCTTCGTCGACTATCCCTGGGCGAAGCCCGCGCGCGCCGCGACCACGCGTCCCGCGTCGAACCCCGGCAAGACCTTCGTGCCGCGCGCGCGCATCACGCCTTACTCGAGCGGCAATCCCAGCGGCGTCGTGACCGCCAAGCCGCGACCCACGAGCTTCGCCACGGTGCCGGTGGTGATCGCCGTCGGCACCGGCGTGATCCTCGGCGCGCGCTACCAGCGGAACGGCTCGTGGAATCGCTCGTCAGGCGGGTTCGGAGGCTGATGC
>JAYTOQ010000229.1:0-2261 GCA_043747665.1 Polyangiaceae bacterium
CTAGATCTCGAAGAGCGCCAGCAACGTCGCCTCCAGCGCCCGGAGCAGCTCCGCTTCTTCGTCGGGCGCAATCGGATCCACCGAGTGCTGGAGCGAGAGCCCGTCGAGCGTCGCGAGAATGAGGCGCGGCACGATGGCGAGCGATACGCGCGGCCGCAGCCCCATCTCGGTCATGCGGCTCAGGCCGATGTCGATGATCTGCTGCCGCGCGCTCCGCAGTGCGAGCGCGAGGGCCGCTCGGATCGGCTCGTTCTGCCGCGACATCGAGTGGAGCTCGGTCAGGACCTGCATCTCGGGGGTGCCGTCACGTCGCACCGACCACATCTCGAAGATGGCGCGGCGCACGCGATCCATCGGCGCGCCCGGCTCCTCGAACGCCGCCACGACGCGCGCCTCGATGCTCTCGCAGCACCGATCGAGCACGCGCTCGAGCAGCTCGTCCTTGCTCTCGAAGTGGTAGTGGACCGCGCCCTTGCTGAGGCCCGCGGCGTCGGCGATGTCCTGGATGCTCGTCGCGGCGAGGCCGCGGGCGGCGAGCGTCTCGATGGCCGCGTCGAGGACCTGCCGCCGGCTGTCCTCGCTCTTGCGGTAGCCCGTGCGCGGGGCTCGGCCGGCCCGCGCGCCTCTACCGCGGGGGGGCGGCGGTGAATCGTCGGAACTGGCCACTCAGTCAGAATCTAACCGGAACGCGCGCACGGGTCGAGCGCGGCTGTTTTCAGGGCTGCTCACGCCTTCTTCGAGGCGGCAGCCTTGGTCGCCGCCTTCAGCTCGCCCATGCGCTTCGGCAGGAGGCCGATCAGCGCGAAGAGCGCGCCGATGCGCGACCCGATCGACGGCGCCCCGCCACGGAGGCGCGCGAACGCGAGCGCGATGTTCTTCAGCGTGTCGCTGTACGGGTACCACCACATCTCGCGCGCCGCGCGATTGCGATCGACGCACACGAACCGCGGGCGCGTCAGGTGATCGAGCGCGAGCGGCGACCCGGTGATGCCCCACCCGGTCTCGCCGACGCCGCCCCACGGCGCCGAAGGAAGCGCGCCGGTGAAGGAGTGGTTGTTGATGGTGACGACGCCGGCGCGGAGCTTCTTCGCGAGCGCCTCTCCGCGACGCACGTCAGCCGTCCACACGCTCGCGGTCAGGCCGTACCGCGACGCGTTCGCGCGGCGGATGGCCTCGTCCGCGTCGGCGACGGCGGTGATGGGAAGCACCGGTCCGAAGGTCTCGTCGGCGATGAGCGCGTTGTCGTCGGCGTCGATGGTCACGACGGTCGGCGCGTAGCCGAGCTGCGAGCGCGCATCGTCGAGCGCCTCGCCGCCGACGTGCACGATCGCGCCGGCGGTGCGCGCGGCCTCGACGTGGCGCGCGACGGTATCACGCTGCGCAGACGTGGTGAGCGGACCGACGTCGTCGCCGACGCGCAGCGCACGCGTGGCCGCGACGACCTTTTCGGTGAACGCCTTCACGATCTTGGTGTCGGCATACACGCGCTCGACGGCGCCGCAGTTCTGGCCGGCGTTCATCATCGCGCCCCAAACGATGCCGTTCGCTGCGCGATCGAGATCGGCGTCCGCCAGCACGATCGCGGCGTCCTTGCCGCCGAGCTCCAGCGTGCACGGAATGAGGCGATCGGCGCAGGCGTGCGCCACCTTCCGCCCCGACGCGGGGCTGCCGGTGAACACCACGAGGTCCACGTCCGTCGCACAGAGACGCGCGCCTGCGTCTCCCCCGCCCTGCACGAGGCCGATGAGGCCCGCCGGCACGAGCCCGTCGAACAGCTCTGCGACCAGCTTGCCGGTGCGCGGGGTAATCTCGCTTGGCTTGAAGACGATGGCGTTGCCAGCCATCAGCGCGGGAATGAGCGTCCGCAGCGGCAGCGCGAACGGGAAATTCCAAGGCATGATCACGGCGATGGTGCCGCGCGCCTCACGATGGATGAGGCCGCTTTTCTTCGGATACGACATGGCGTCGATCTCGGCCTCGAAGGGCTCGAGCTCGTCGGCGATGATGTCCGCCCAGTAGCTCACGACGTCGGCGCTCGCGAGGATCTCGCCGAGGAGCGCCTCGACCTCGGGCTTGCCCGTCTCCTCGTGCACGGTCTTCGCCGTCGCCTCGGCGCGCGCGAGGATGCGCTTCTTCACGCCGCTGATGGCCTTGATGCGCTTCCCGATGTCGAGCGCGCCCCAGGCCACCTGCGCCTCGCGGGCCTTGCCGACGATCGCGTCGATGCCGTCGAGCGCGGTCGCCTCCACGTCGCCGAGCGC
>JAYTOQ010000230.1:0-7350 GCA_043747665.1 Polyangiaceae bacterium
TGCGCCGACGTCTCGAGGCTGGCGAGCACCGGCTTCACGCCGCGCTTCGATCTCGAGGCCGGCCTGCGCGACACGGTCGCCGCGGCTAGACTGACAGAGCCCCAATGACGGAAGAGACGACGAGAGCGGCCGAGTTCGATGCGTACGCGGGATCGTACGAGGAGGACCATCGCTCGAGCGTGTCTGCGAGCGGCGAAGACCCGGCGTACTTTCACGACTACAAGGTCACGTGCCTCGCGCGGAAGGGGCTCCTCGACGCCGGCCCGCTGCTCGACTTCGGCTGCGGGATCGGGAACCTCACCGAGCGGCTCGTGGGGCGGTGCGGCGATGTGCACGCGTATGATCCTTCGGCGCGGAGCCTGGCGCGTGCTCGCGAGCGCGCTCCCGCTGCGCACATCCACGACGACGCAAAGACCATCCCGAAGGCGTACTTCGCGACGGTGGTGCTCTCGGGTGTGCTGCATCACGTGGCGCCGAGCGCGCGCGCGGAGCTCCTTCGCACCGTGCGTGGTCTGCTGCGGCCCGGCGGCAAGATCGTGGTGTTCGAGCACAACCGGCTCAACCCGGTCACGCGGCGCGCGGTGGCGGCATGCGCGTTCGACGACGACGCGATCCTGCTGTGGCCCTGGGAGGCGCGAGGTGTGCTCCGCGCGGCGGGTTTCACGAGCGTGCGCACCGACTACATCGTGTTCTTTCCGCGCGCGCTCGCGTTCCTGCGGCCGCTCGAGCCGAAGCTGCGTCGCGTGATCCTGGGCGCGCAGCAGATGATCCTCGCCACGAACCCGTAACCATCGCGGCTCGCGGCTCGCGGCTCGCGGCTCGGGGCTCAGGACCCTCCCGTACACCCAGGTCGCTAATTCGGTTAACGGTCGATCGGTTAACCTGATTAACGACCTGACAGGAGCTAGCCGTCCGCCCGACGTGCTGCCGACGGAAACATTTTCGCGCTCCCGATCTAGCGGCGGCGGCGCTCGAGGTCCGCGGCGATGACCGCGAGGTCGACGCCCGCGCGCGCCCACGAAGCCGCGGTGATCTTCGAGCCCGCGACGTCGGCCCATCGGCGCAGCGGCACCTCGAGAAAATCCGCGGCGTCGAGGCCTGGCAGCCCGCCGGCGCCGACGAGGAGCCGCCCCAGCAGCTCGACGTCGAAGATCCATCGCGAGTGAAAGGGCTCGGCGATCGCCGCGCGAAAGAGATCCGTGTTCTCGAACAGCTTGGCGCCGCACTGCGTGTCGTAGAAGCGCGCGCGCAGGACCACCGACGCCACCGTGGCGAACGCTCGGCCCAGGTAATGGCGACCGGCATGGCGATCGATGTCCGTACCTGCGAGCGCCACGCGCGAGCCCATCACCACCGCGGCGCTCGTCTCTCGCGCGGTCGCCACGAGACGCAGCAGCTCGTCGGGCGGCGTCGCGAGGTCGGAGTCCGCGAAGCCGACGATCGCTGCGTCCTGACGTGACGCATGCTCGAGGCCGCGCCGCACCGCCTCGCCCTTGCCGGCGTTCTTCGCAAGCGTGAGCAGCTCGATGCGACCTTCGCTGCGCGCGGCGAGCGCGGTCACCATCGCGCCGGTATCGTCCGTCGAGCCGTCGTCGACGAACAGCAGGCGCAGAGCCGGCGCGCGAGAGAGATCGAGGAACTGCTCGCCGTCGAGCCGCTTCGCCTCGTTGTAGCAAGGGACGACGATCACCGCGTCGCGTGTCACTGCGTCGCTCGTCACCGCGTCGTGCATAGCGCCCACCAGCTGAGCCCCGGCAACTGGAGGCCGTAGCGCGCGGAGAGATGCGACGCGCGGTTGTCGAGCGCCAGCGCTGCCGACACGAGCTTCGTCTGGAGCGCGCTGCCGTTCCACGCTGCGCTCGCGGGCGGCGCTGCCGGTAGCCCCATCGCCGCGCGTGCCACCTCGAGGATCTTGCTCGCGCTGCGCGGCGCGAGCAACGAGTGAAAGAGACCGCCCTGCCGCTCGATGCGGAGACCCGCCCCTTCGAGCAGCGCCGCGCCGGAGGCCGGCGAATAACGGCGAAAGTGCTTCAGCTGCGTGTCGTGCGCGGTGAAGAGCGCGCTCCAGGCCGGAACGCTCACGAGCACTGTCGACCCCGCATGCGTGTTCTCGCGCACGAGCGCATCGAGAAACACGTGGTCCTCCTCGACATGCTCGAGGACGTCGAGCAGCAAGAGGACGTCGGCGCGCGCGGTCGGCTTCTGCGCAGTGCGCGTGATGCCGGGCGTCATCTTCGCGATGTCCTCTTCGCTGTAGCCGGCGTCCCAGCACTCGATCTCCGAGCCCGCCGGAAGGCGCGGCAGCAGCGCCGCCGCGAACCACGAGTCGCCCGAGCCGACGTCGAGCACGCGCAGCGGCCTCGCGCGGCGCGACGCGTCGGTGCCGCGCAGGATCTCCTCGAAGAACTCGAAGCGCGCCACCTCCCACGGATGGCGAACGGCCCCGTCCTCCTGCGCCTCACGCAGATCCATCGCGAGGCTCCTCGCGGACCGACCCGTAGTCCTGCGTCTCGGCGCGCTTGCGCATGCGCTTGTGACGGATGCGCTCGCCCACCACGTAGAGCGGTCGCGACTTCACCTCCTCGTAGATGCGGCCGACGTACTCGCCGAGCACGCCGGTCACGAGGAGCTGCACGCTGAACAGGAGCGACACGAGCACCACGGTGGTGGTCCAGCCAGGAACCGTGGCGTTGAGGAACGAGTGCGCGAAGATCGCGCTCATTGCGTAGAGGACGCTCGCGGCGCCGACGAGCACGCCAAGATACGTCGCAAGGCGCAGCGGCAGGATGCTGAACGACATGATCCCGTCGAACGCAAACGCCAGCATCTTGCGCAGCGGATACTTCGTTTCCCCTGCAAATCGCGCGGCGCGGTCGTATTCCACGGCGGTCTGCTTGAAGCCGATCCACGCGACGAGGCCGCGCACGAAGCGATGCGTCTCGCGGAGCTCGCGGAGCGCGACCACCACGCGGCGGCTCATGAGGCGGAAGTCGCCGGTGTCGAGCGGCACCTCGATGGGGATCATCGCCGCGAAGAGCCGGTAGAAGATCTTCGCGGTGACGAGCTTGAACCAGGATTCACCGGTGCGCGATCGTCGGCGGCCGTAGACGACGTCGTAGCCGGCGCGCCACTTGACGAGCATCTCGACGATGACCTCGGGCGGATCCTGGAGATCGGCGTCCATGACGACGATGGCGAGCCCGCGCGACGCGTCCATCCCGGAGGTGATGGCGCGCTGATGACCGAAGTTGCGCGAGAACGAGATGGCGCGATAGCGCGGCTCGCGCGACACCATCGCGCGCAGGAGCTCGAGCGAGCGATCCTTCGAGCCGTCGTCGACGAAGACCACCTCGGAGTCGACGCCCAGCTTGTCGAGCATCTGCAAGAGGCGCGCGTCGAGCTGAGGAAGGACCTCCTCCTCGTTGTAGATGGGGATGACGAGGGAGACCTCGGGGCGGGGCATACGGCGGGGTCCTCCTCAGCCCTGTTCCGCGCGCAGCTTCCAGGCCCAAGCGTCGCTGACGATGCGCGTGAGATCGGAGCGCTTCGCGCGCCAGCCCAGCACCTTGGCGGCGCGGTCCACCTTCGCGACCAGCGAGGGAGGATCCCCGGCGCGCGGAGGCGCATCATGGGTAGCGATGGTTCGCCCGGTGACCTTCCGCGCCACCCCGACCATCTCGCGCACGGTGGCGCCCTGGCCGGAGCCGAGGTTGAACGCGCCGCACTCACCGCCGCCCACGAGATGCTCGACGGCCGCGAGATGCGCCTCGCAGAGGTCGGTCACGTGCACGTAGTCGCGGAGGCACGTGCCGTCCGACGTGGGCCACGAAGTGCCGTAAATAGCGAGTGATTCGCGTTTCCCCTGGGCTACCTCGAGGACCATCGGTACGAGGTGCGTCTCCGGCTCGTGACGCTCGCCGAGCCCGGCCTCGTGATCGGCGCCGGCGGCGTTGAAGTAGCGCAGCGCCGCCCAGCGGAGCCCGTACGCGTTCCCGTACGCGGCGAGCGCGTGCTCGACGGCGAGCTTGGTCTCGCCGTACGGGCTGGTGGGGCGCTTGGGATGGTCCTCGTCGATCGGCACCTCGTCAGGCGTGCCGTAGACGGCGGCCGTCGAGGACTGCACGAAGGCTTTCACGGTGCCGGCGTCGAGGACCGCGTCGAGGAGGCCGAGCGTGACCGACACGTTGCCTCGCCAGTAGAGCTTCGGCTCGGAGACCGACTGCTCGACGCGGATCTTGGCGGCGAAGTGGAATACCGCCTCGACGTCGTGATCGCGGAGAACGGCCCCGACGTCGATCGGCGAGCCGACGTCGGCGAGGACGAAGGGCACCCCGGGGGGCACCGCGTCGCGATGACCGGAGGACATGTCGTCGACGACGACGACCTGGTGCCCGCGCTCGACGAGCAGCTTCACCATGTGGGAGCCGATGTAGCCGGCTCCACCGGTCACGAGAGTCTTCACGAGGATGCCTTCGCCATGGCGCGCGCGGAGCTTAACACACGGAGATTCGTATCTTCTCGTCGCTCGCTCTTGACACGCACACGCACGAAAAGTAAACGGCTGGTCCCTCGACGGGGCAATAGCTCAATTGGTAGAGCAGTAGACTCTTAATCTATTGGTTTCGGGTTCAAGTCCCGGTTGCCCCACTACCTTTCTCTCGATCCTGGTGTAGCCTCCGGCCGCCGCCTTGGCGTTCACCGGCTACGCGTTCGTCATCTTCTTCGCGCTGGTCTTCGGGGCCCGCTGGCTTCTGCCGCCGCGCGCGATGCAGCTCGTGCTGCTGGTCGCCAGCGTCGTGTTCTACCTCGCGTGGGGGTGGAAGCTCGCGCTGCTGCTCGGCGCGCTGACCGCGGTCACGTACGGAGCCGGCCATCTGCTGCGCACGCGCACCGACCTGCGGCAGCGCAAGATCGTGCTCGCGGTGGGCATCGTGATCGTCCTCGGGACGCTTGCGACGTTCAAGTACGCCGAGTTCTTCGCGTCGTACGTGCCGGGACTCAAGGTCCCGCACCTGCCGCTGCCGCTCGGCATCTCGTTCTACGTGTTCGAGATGATCAGCTACCTGGTCGACGTCTATCGTGGGGACGCCGGCGCGAAATCGCTGCCCGAGTTCCTGCTCTACGTCTCGTATTTCCCGCACCTCATCGCGGGGCCCATCGTGCGCGCGTCCGAGCTCCTCCCCCAGCTCCGCGCGCCGAAGCCGTTCGACTCCGCGCGCGTCTCGGAGGGCATGTTCATCATGCTGACCGGGTACGCGAAGAAGATGATCCTGGCCGACAACCTGGGTCCTTACGCGGACGCGATCTTCCTCCACCCGGAGAACTTCAACTCGCTCGAGGTGCTCACCGGAATCGCCGCGTACACGGGGCAGATCTTCTGCGATTTCTCCGGCTACACGGACATCGCGCGCGGCGGCTCGATGATGCTCGGCCTCGATCTGCCGGAGAACTTCGACTACCCGTACCTCTCGCGGTCGATCACCGAGTTCTGGCGGCGCTGGCACATGACGCTGTCCCGATGGCTGCGCGACTACCTCTACATCCCGCTCGGCGGAAATCGCGGCAGCGAGCTCGCGACGTACCGCAACCTCTTCATCACGATGACGCTCGGTGGCCTGTGGCACGGCGCGCGGATCACGTTCGTGATCTGGGGCGCGTACCACGGCGTGCTGCTCGCGATTCACAAGCTGTTCCTCGGTGCCACGAAGCGATCGACGGCGTGGAAGGCGGCGCGCGAGCATCTCGCATACGACGTCGTCGCGACGCTCGGCACGCTCGCGCTCGTGATGCTGGGCTGGGTGTTCTTCCGCGCGTCGACGTTCAGCGCGGCCATCACGCTGCTCCATCGCCTCGAGAAGCCGTTCTGGCCCGCGCGCGGGTGGATCCCGCCGAAGCTGCTCGATCAGACCGGGTGGTACCTCGCAGGCCTCGTGGCGCTGCATGCGGCGGGCGGTTACCGGGTCGGCCTGCGCGCGAATCGTGGGCTTCCCCCGGCGGCGCGCGGCCTCTTCTGGGCGAGCATCGTCGTGGTGCTCTATTTCCTGGCGAGCTCCTCGCCGACGTTCATCTACTTCTACTTCTGACTCTACTTCCGACCATGGCCGAGCCCTTCACCGAGCCCCTCGCAGCACCGACCAAGATCGACGCCGATCCCGCGCCGGATCCCGGCGCGACGTCGTTCCTGACGTCGCTGCTCGTGGTGGTGGTGGTGCTCGCCGGCATCGAGCTCTTCTACCGGGACTCGCCGATCGATCTGCAGCTCCGCAAGGGCTCCGGCCACCTCGCGACGAAGGAGCTCGAATACGCGCAGATCGGCGGCGACATCGTCACCACCGGCAACTCGCGCATGTACCACGCGATCCGCCCGCAGGTGATGACCGACGAGCTGCAGAAGGTCAGCGGGAAATCGCTGACGGTCTACAACTTCGGCATCCCGTCGGGCTCGCCGCCGATGTTCCTGATGATCGCGGACGCGGTGGCGCATCACAAGCCGCCGCCGAAGCTGTTCGTGCTCGGCGTCGCGGCGGTGCAATCGAGCTGCTGCGAGGAGCTGGCGACGGCCGGCGCGCCATTCGGCATGAATTGGTCGGCGGTGCCGTACTTCGTGAAGGCGGCGTGGTGGGCGAGCCCGGAGGACGCCGGGCTTGCGGTGTTCCTCGGCGCGTCACGGCTCCTGTCGGGCCGTGCCGAGCTCCTGACGTCGATCCACGAGCTCCAGATGGCGCCCGAGACCAAGTTCATGGACCGCGGCTACTGGTCGATGGGCGGCCGCGTGAGCCCCGCGCAGCAGGACGTGCGCGCCAAGGGCCGCTCGATTCCGTATGCGGACGCCATGGACAAGTCCAAGGGCGCGCACGTCCATGTCGTGACGCATCGCTACTACGCGCAGGCCATCGAGCTCCTGCAGCGCGTCGGGACCAAGGTGGTCATCCTGGGCTCGCCGCAGGCGCGGCAGCTCGACTGGTACCACGACGACAAGCACACCTACGCCGAGTACCTGGCCGAGATGAAGAAGCTCAGTGACACGTACGGCGTCCCGTTCATCGACATGAACGATCCGCCCGTCATCAAGAACGAGGACTTCGTCGACGGCGATCACCTGAGCGATCCCGGCGCGGAGATCTTCTCGAAATACCTCGCCGACGAGCTGGCGAAGTACATTCCTTAGCTACGCCGGCGCGATGGTTACTGGGGTCGCTTCTTGGAGCGCCACAGCTGCCAGGCGCCCTTGCTCTTGATCAGCTCACCGCGCTCGTTGGCGGTCGCGAGCTCCGCGGCCGACGGCGTGAAGCGATGCGTGAGGATGATGTCGAAGTTGTCCCAGATTTCGCTGTCGTTGACCCAGGAGCT
>JAYTOQ010000231.1:0-6448 GCA_043747665.1 Polyangiaceae bacterium
GTCCCGAGGGCGAGCTTCATCGCAGCTACGCTCGACTTCGCGCAGCTCCGTCGCTCGCCGGTCTACGAGGTGGTCTTCGGGAAGGAGGCGCCAGGCGCCGATCCCATGCGACGCGCGCTGGGCGTGAGCGCGCTCGCCGAAGCGTGCGGCTTCGATCCTGCCACGCGCGTCCAGCGCGTCGCGGTGTCGGTCCCCGAGGCAGGCGATCGCGGCGAGTTCGGCGTGGCGGCGAAGGTCGAGGTATCGCGCGACGAGCTGGAGACCTGCACGCGCGCGCTCGCTGACAAGCGCGGCGGACATGCCGAGACGCACGACGTCGGGAGCTTCGTGGTGCTCGAGGACACGAGCGCGAGCGGCGCCGGCACCACGGGTGGCACCACGAGCGCCGCGCTGCGACCGCGGCTCGCGTACGGACGCGGCGGCCTGCTGGTCGTCGGCAAGGGTACGTGGTTCGACGCGATGCTGGGCGCTGCGGATCACACGAAGCCCGGGCTGCGCGATAGTGCCGAGCACGTCGCGCTGCGCGCGTCGCTCACGAGCCACGACGGGTTCCGTGCGCCCACGCTCCTCGCGACGGCCATCCTCCCGCGCAGCCTGCGCGAGCGCCTCAAGGGCGAGATGGGCGCGGAGGCCGACTCGCAGGACACCTCGAACGCCATCATGGCCGGCGTGCTCGGCGTGTCGGCGGTCGGCGTCGCGATCCATGCCGGCGGTCCCGGTCAGAACGTCGATGCCAGCGTCGAGCTCGTATGCGACGACGCAGCAGCGTGCGAGGCCGTCGATCGCCTCGCTCAGAAGAAGCGCGGCGAGTGGTCGCGCGATCTCACGCTGCGCATGATCGGCTTCGGCGCGCTCCTCGATTCGTTCGAGGTGAAGCGGGAGGGCTCACGGCTTCGTGCGACGGCGTCGGTGAGCGGCGACTCGCTGGCCTCGACCATCGAGCGCGTGCTGAAGCTCCGCGCGCGCCAGGGTGCCGGTCTGCCGCCGCCGACGCCACCGCCGCCGCCGCCTTCGATGCCCGGCGTGCCCGACGAGACGCTCCGCGCACGCCCCGATGGCGGTGCGCGCTGACGCCACCGCGATCGACGCGTATTTCGCATGGTTTGTCGGGTTGAGCCCCACTCTGGAGGTCATTGTGGAGCCTCGCGCCGGGAGCCTGTAGCCTTCCCCTTGTGACCGCCCCCGATCCCCGGCTGCTGCCGCTCCGCGACTCGCTCGCCGGACGCGTGCTCCGTGGGTCGGGGGACATCAGCTATCACCTCCGCGAGTGCATCGGTGAAGGCGGCCAGGGCTGGGTGTTCCGCGCCAACTGGGACGACCCGTCGGGCCACGTGGTGATCGTGAAGGTGCTCCGGCCCGACGTCGTGGGCACCGAGACGCTGAAGCGCTTCAAGCGCGAGGCCGACGTCCTGCGCATGCTCTCGACCCAAGGTCGACCGAACCCGTACATCGTCCGCTTTTACGATCACGCGGTCGCGCAGGTCCCGTCGCCCTACGGCGCCGAGCCGCTCGCGCTCCCGTTCACGGTGCTCGAGTACGTCGACGGCACCACGCTCGAGAAGGTGCTCACCGATCAGAAGGGCCGCGGACTTCCTGCCGAGCGCGTGCGTCGTCTGCTCCGCCAGATCTCGCAGGCGCTCGACATCGTCCATCAGCAGAAGGTCGTCCATCGCGATCTCAAGCCGTCGAACATCCTGCTCGCCAACGAGGCCGGCACCGAGATCGCCAAGGTCACCGACTTCGGTCTCGTGAAGCTCGTCGAGATGAACCTGCAACGCACGGCGGCGCTCGCCGGCGCGTCCCTCGGCTACGCGCCGCCCGAGCAATACGAGCGGGGAAATCAGCGGGTATCGCCGCGTACCGACGTCTTTTCGCTGGCCGCCGTCACGTTCGAGATGCTCAGCGGCAAGCCGGCGTTCCCGTTCAACGAGGGCGAGAACCCCCTCCTCATCGTGACGCGCATCCTCAACGGACCGCGCCCCACGCTGATGCGGAATCGCAACCAGCTCGCGCCGGAGCTCGAGACCCAGACCGCGCTGATCGAGGCGCTCGATCGCGAGCTGACCAAGGCACTCGCCTCCGACGTCAACGCGCGCCACGACTCGGTCATGGACTTCTGGAGGGCCATCGAGCCTTCACTGCGCGCGGCGTCCGACGACCCGCGACCTCCGCCGCGCAGCAAGGTCAACGCTTACGACGTGACGGCGCGCGTCTCCGAGAGCGCCTCGCACTTGCCTGCCGCGCGGCCGAACGGCTCCGGCATCCAGGTCCGCGCGAGCGGCGGTCTGCTCGCCAACGCTGGCTCCGTCGCGCCGCCGATGCACGGCGCCACGCCGGTTCACCTCAGGCCAACGCCCGCGCCGCCGTCGCCCGATCGCGTCTCCGAGGTGCAGGCCGCGAGCCCCGCTGCGTGGCAATGGGTCGTCCTCACGACACCCCTCGCGCCCAATTCGATCCGCGGGGCCGTCTTCCGACCGGCGGGTGACGCGGCGGTCGCGGTGTCGAGCACCGGGCTCATGCGATGGGAGCGCGGCGCCTGGATGCCCGCGTCCCTTCCCGCGCACGTCCCGCGCATCAGCATCCGTGGCCTGCGCTGGCTCGCCGACGGCAGCGTGCTCTTCTTCGGTGAGGGCGGCCTCGTCGGACGCATCGCTGCCAACGGCGTCGCAGGCCTGTGGCGTGTCCCGGACCCGGAGATCACGTTCCTCGGGGCGCATGTCGATGCCGGGGGAACCACCACGCTGGTCGGCGAGCGCCCGTATCGCGGCGCCGCTGCGCGCTCGGTACCGGGAACCACCGCGGGCGTCGTCGCGCAGTTCTCCGGCGATCGCGTGACCGTCGTGAGCGACGCCATCAACACCACGCGTCTCCGCGCCGTGACGCGTCTCTCGAGCGGCCTGCTCGTCGCGTGCGGCGACTGGGGCGTCATCGTCCGCATCGAGCTCGGCGTGGTCGAGCACGTCGGGAGCATCTGCGGTGGTCACCTCGCAGGCATCTCTCCCCTTCCGGATGGTGGCGCGGTCACGGTCGGCGTCGGCGGACACGCGCTCTCGCTCACCGCCAAGCTCGATGCACAGCTCGAAGCTGTGCAGACTACACGCGATCTCCTCTCGCTCACCACCACCGAGGACGGCCAGGCATGGGCGGGCTCCGTCGTCGCGCGCCTCTTGCGACGCACCACGGCCGCCACCCCCGGCTGGGTGCGCATGAGCGGTGACATCGGAGTGACCTCGAGCATGATAGCGTTGTGGGCCACGGCTCGCTCCGTGCGCGCCATCGGGGACGACGGCGCGGTGGTCGAAGGTCGCCTCGCCTGAGCACGCCGCAGCGTGTGCGGCGCCAGCGCATGTCGCGCTTTCGCAAGATCCTGCTCGCGATCACCATCGCCGCGCACGTGCCGTTCGTGGTGGCAGCGGCGGAGCTCTCGCGTCGCGTCGGCGTCTCGCCGCTGCTGGCGTGGTGCGTGGGGCTCGTCCTCGGGCTGGCGGGCGTGACGCTCTTCTTCGGTCGCGCGCATCACCTCGCAGAGGACTGGCACCGGCCGTGGTGGCACACGTGGCTCGTCGATCTGCCCTATTTTTGCCACTGGAGCGCGTGCATCTACTGCATCGTTCCTTCGATCGTCTACGTCGTGCTCGAGCCGCTCGTCGATCTCGCCCGCGGCGCCCCGCTGGGCCCCTCGCCGGGGTTCTTCCTCTGGTGCTATGCGACCGGCCTCGTGATCTGCACCTACGGTTGCACGGTGCGGCGCTGGTTCTTCGTGACGAGACACGTCGACGTCGCCGTCCGCGGCCTCGACGCGCGGTTCGACGGCTACACCATCGCGCAGCTCTCCGACCTCCACATCGGCGCGTTCCATCCGCAGTGGTGGGGCAAGCGCTGGGCGCGCGCGGCGAACGCGGCGGCCGCCGACCTCGTCGTCGTCACCGGTGACATGGTCACGAGCGGCGTCGCCTTCCACGAGGACATCGCCGAGCTGATCGGTGAGCTCCGCGCCAAGGACGGCGTCTACGTGATCATGGGCAACCACGACTACTTCGGCGAGGGTGAGCCGCTCGTGTCGTTGCTCCGCGGCCGCGACGTGCATGTATTGCGCAATCAAGGCGTGACGTTCGAACGTGACGGGGCCAGGCTTTTCCTCGCCGGTATCGACGACACGTGGACGAAGCGCGCGAACCTCGAGCTGGCCCTCGCGGAACGTCCCGCCGGCGTGCCGACCGTGCTCCTCGCGCACGACCCCGAGCGCTTCGGGAGCGCCGTCGAGCGCAAGGTGGACGTGGTGCTCAGCGGTCACACGCATGGCGGTCAGGTCGCCCTCCCCTTCCTCGGTCGGCTCGTCAATGCGTCGAAGCTGGCGCACGAGTTCCACATCGGCATCTACCGACGTGGCGATTCCACGCTCTACGTCCACGGCGGGCTGGGCACGACGGGGCCGCCCATCCGGCTCGGCGTCGCGCCCTCGATCGCGCTGATTCGCCTGCGCGCCGCGTAGGCGCGGGTAGCCGAAGTTTTCTTGCGACAAGCGCCGGCCCGCGGTCTCTATCCCTTACCGGAGGAGACGAGCGCATGCTGAAAAGGATTTTTTTGTGGTGTTTCGTGATGTTCGTGGCCGCTGGTTGCCAGAGCTTCACGGTCCTCTCGCCCGCGCAGCTGAGCGCCAAGGGAACGCACCGTTACGGCAACAGCAGCAAGGAGCAGGTCTCGGGAGCCTGCACGACGGCCCTCACCACGCTGGGCTACAAGGTCACCGTCAGCGAGCCGGCTGCGGGCATCGTCAAGACGGCGCCGTCGTCGATCATGACCAGCGCCACCGGCGGCCCGGGCTACGCCAACGTCACGGACGACGGCCTCGCGTGGAGCATCGTCGTCGAGTCGGCCGGCGGGAGCATCGTCGTGCATGCGACGCCGCGAGCGTTCCGCAACGGCACCGAGGTCCACAAGGAGGGCATCTGGGTGGCCGAGGTCATGGACGCGAAATTCGCCGATCTCTGGCGTGAGCTCGACGAGACGCTTCGCGCGAAGGCCATCGCCGCGCCACCTCACGCGGTCGCCGCGCGCTAGTCTGACCTCCTGATGTTCCGTCGTACCGTTGCCCTCCTCCTGTTCGTGTCGGCGGCGTCAGCCGCGACGAGCGGCGCCCGCGTCGCGCGCGCGAACGGCGCGCAGGAGCAGCAGCTCGCGCAGGCCCTGTTCGACGAGGCCCGCCGCCTCATGGACAAGAAGCGCTACGGGGAGGCGTGTCCGAAGCTCGCCGAGAGCCAGCGCCTCGATCCGGGCGGCGGCACGCTGCTCAACCTCGCCATCTGTCACGAGAAGGAGGGAAAGCTCGCCACCGCCAGGAACGACTACGACGAGGCGCTCGCCGTCGCCGTGAAGGACGGTCGCAAGGATCGCCAGCTGATCGCGCGCGAGCGCCTGGTGGCCGTCGACAAGAGCGTTCCGCGGCTCAGCGTGGTCGTTCCGCTGGCCTCCGACACCGAGGACCTCGAGGTGAAGCTCGACGGTCTCGTGCTCCACCGTGCCGCGTGGGGCGTCGCCACGCCGGTCGATCCCGGCGCTCACGTCCTCGAGGCATCTGCGCCGAGCCGCACCCCGTGGACGACGAGCATCGTGATCGAGATCGCTCAAAAGAAGAGCGTCGACGTCCCGGCGCTCGCGCTCGTTCCACCGCTTCCGTCTCAGGGCGCGCCTTCGGTGCCGGCCGGTGGCCCAGCGCCGGTCATCGTCGCTGGAGCCGGCGAGCCTCCCGCGGTCTTCGTCGAGCTGAGCACCGGCGAAGCGACGACGACGCCGACGGAGCCCGCAACGCCCAGGCACGCCAATCCCGTCTTCTACACGGCGCTCATCGTGACCGTGGTCTCGGCCGGCGCGTCTGCGGTGACGGGCGTGCTCGCGCTCGGCGCGAAGAGCGACGCGAAGTCCGCAGGCTGCGTGCCGGACCGAAATTACTGCCCGAATCAAGCTGCCTACGACACCGCCGGCCGCGCGACGTCGATGGCGTGGGTGAGCACCATCACGCTCGGCGTGGCGGTGGCGGCGGCGATCACCATGATCGCGGCGCCCGCCAGGGTGTCGAGCAAGCCGGCCGTGCGCGCCGGCATCGGGCCCGGCACCGGATCGCTCGAGCTCTCGGGGGTATTTTGAGCAAGTCGCGCTGGTGCGGAGGCCTCCTCTGGCTCGGGGCGCTCGCCATCGTCGTCGCCCACGCGACGGGATGCATCCTCGCGGTCCCCGCGTTCGACCACGCCGACCACTGCGCGACCAACGGCACCAGCGCGTGCGCGACGTGTCTTCGCAAGAGCTGTCAG
The DNA here is from genome assembly GCA_043747665.1 of Polyangiaceae bacterium. Lineage (GTDB taxonomy): Bacteria > Myxococcota_A > Polyangia > Polyangiales > Polyangiaceae > Labilithrix. The sequence continues at coordinate 6,309 of JAYTOQ010000231.1, forward strand.
CCCGTCATCGACGGCTGTTGTGGCGATCCGAAATGCTCCGGCGGCGACGGGCATTCGGCGGTGCTCGATGGCCTCGACTCATGCGCCGCCGGAGACACGAACGGGTGCGCGGCTGGCCTCGCGCAGGCAACGCCCAGCGC
>JAYTOQ010000232.1:0-2002 GCA_043747665.1 Polyangiaceae bacterium
CGCGCGCGGGCAGCGGCGGTCCATCGCTCGCGGGCCTCGCGCAGCAGCTCCTTGAAGTGGAGGGGGCCTCTCCCGGCGCGCGCGGCGTCGTCGAGGATCGCGAGCGCCGCGAGGGTGAGGTCGCCGTTCGCGGTACCGCCTTCGGCCGCGAACGCCTCGCCGATCGATGGGCGTGCGGCCGCCACCCAACCATCGGCGAGCCGCTCGACTCTGAGGCGTGCGAGGCCGCCCTTCGGCGCGCGCGCGGCTGGCACGAACAGGAGCGGACGCGCAGCGCTTCCCAGCGCCACGGTAGCGAGGAGCGCGCGCGCGCGCGGCGAGCGAAGGCCGCGGACGCGCGCGAGGGCAGGCGCGATCGCAGCGGTCTCCGGCTCCACGAGGGTGAGCCCCGCCGCGGCCGCCGCCTCGACGAGCCGTAGGAGGCGCTCGGGCGTGACCGCCGGAGCCACCGTCGATGCATCGTGCGCGCTCGCTCGCACGGTCGCCCACGCCACCGCGCACGCGTACGCATCGCTGCGATCACGGAGCGCGCCGCTCGCGACATGCTCACGGCCCGCAGCCTCGACGAGCTCCGACGTCACGACCGAGCCAACCACGAACGCCACGATCCCGACGTCACCGACCGCCTCTCGCGCGCGGCTCATGCGCTCCGCGAGGCTCTCCGCTGCGACGTGACCGTCGTCGGTCATGAGCATCAGATCCGCGGTCGCGCCCGCGCTCGGGATCTCCACGACGACGCGCAGCCCACGCCGCGGCGCGAGCAGCCCGGCAACGACGGCCTCCACCATGGCGCGATGCGCGAACGCCTCTGCCCTCGGGTCGTCCTTCACGTCGGCCCCTCCCGCGAGGCGATCAGGAAGCCGTAGCGCGCGAAGCGATCGATCACCCGCTCGACGAGCGCCGCGTCGCCGACTCGCTCCACGACCTGCGTCACCGTCGCTCGGCCGTCGAGCTCGACGACCACCCTGAGCTCCGCGCCCGGCACACGAAAGCTGCGATGAAGCGCGCTCGTCAGCACCGCGGTTCGCGCTCCACGCGCCAGCGCGTCGCGGGCGCGCGCTCGCACGTAGCCATCGACGCGCGGCGTGTCGCTCGCGCCGCGGATGGGGGCGCCCTCGGTCGCCAGCAAGAGCACGCCTTCGCACGATGCCGCGAAGAGATCGTGCTCGAGCTGGGCCATCGATCGCTCGTCATCGGCGAGCGAGGACACCGGAACGAAGCCCGGCGCGGCGCCGGCCGCACGCGCCAGAGGTGAGCCCGGTGCGGCTCGCAGCAGCGCGCCGGTCGTGGTGCGAAACCCCCCGCCGGGCGCCGGCGTGAGGTCCGCCCACAGATCCATCATGCGAATCGTGGCGAGCGATGGCGCGCGCGGGTGCCCGTCGTCTTCGCTGTCGATCCCGTCGTCGCGGCACACGAGGACCTGCAAGAACGGACTTCCGGTCCGCGCCATGTCCTCGGCGAACCCCGGAAAATCCTTGGTGCGCGCCGGCGACAAGGGCGTCTCGCAGAGGATGCGCAGGCCCGCGGGCCGCAGTCGCGCGGACAGCTCTGCCACCGAGAACGGGTCGTTGCAGTATGCAAGTAGATCATGGAACACGTAGCGACTGAACGACGCGTCGGGCGGCGTCGCCTTCACGACGTGCGCTCGATATTCCTCGGCCGCCTTCGCGAGCACGCCGACGAAGCCCGGCGCGCTCACACCCGCAGCGGCGAGGTCCTCGACCAGCGCGAGCGCTGCGCGCACCTTTGCGGCCGGTTCGTCGGCAGCCGCGGACGCCTCGCGCATCAAGCCACGAAGCGCGCGGCGCAGTGTCCATCCCGGCAGCGCATTGACGCTCAGGAAGCCGATGCCGTCGGGCGCGAGCGCCGAGCGGATCACCGCCAGCACGTCGCCCCGGATCGCCTCCGGCACCCAGGAGTACACGCCGTGAGCCACGACGTAGTCGAAGGCTCCGTCGGTTGCCGTGAGGTGAACGTCACGCACGTCGCGCACGTCGCGCAC
>JAYTOQ010000233.1:0-3302 GCA_043747665.1 Polyangiaceae bacterium
TTGTGAGTGCTCTGGGCTGCTTCGCTCGGTCGACGCAAGCATGAGCTGCAGGCCTCCGCCCGAGCACCGGCGGGCAGTGCTCACGTTGCTCGGAGCGAACTGACGAGCCAGCTCACGCCAACGGCGGATCAGCCCGCCTCTGACGGCCCAGTGCTCTCCACCCGAGAGACGGAAGCGCGGTGACGCGCAGCGTCGCTGTGTGCCTCGCGCGCCAAGGGGCGGAAGACGAAACTGCTCCGCGACGCGATCCGCGTGTTCAAGCTGGCCAGCCCGCGTAAGATCCGGGCATGCCCTCCCGTCGCCCACGCTCGCTCGTGGCTCTTCTTCCCGTCGCCTCCGCTCTCCTCGCGTTCGGGTCGCTGCGCTGCGTCGGCGACGACCCGACGGTCGCGCCCCCCCGGTAGGGATCCCAGCGAGGCGTCCCTGGGAGACTCGCCCGTCCGCGCCGACGGTCCCAACGTCGTCGACGATGGCAGCACCCCGGTGGAAGCGGGCCTCGGCACGCTCGACGGCGCGCTGGCGCTCGCGCTCGGCCGCACGCACTCGTGCGCGATCCTCGCCGACCAGACCGTGAGCTGCTGGGGCAACAACGACAGCGGCCAGCTCGGCGTACTGCCAGGGGTAACCGGCGCGTCCGGCATACCGCTGAAGGTCGACCTCCTCGGCAAGAAGGCGAAGACGATCGCCTCGGGCGGCAAGCACACGTGCGTCATCACGAGCGATGCCGCGGTGCTCTGCTGGGGCAACAACGACAAGGGACAGCTCGGCCGCTCGACGTTCAATCCCATCAACGCCGTCGAGGCGGTCGCGCTGCCGGCGGCGCTCACGAAGCCCGCGCTCCTCGCCGCGGGTGGCTCGTTCTCGTGCCTCGGGAACTTCGACGGCCTCTACCTCGGCGCTGCCGGTGAGGAGTCCCACTCGGTCTACTGCTCCGGCGAGAACCTCACGCGGCAGCTCGCCACGGACATCAACAACGGGTCGCCCGTCCCGACGCCCACGCGCATCGAGTTCGAGCCCGGGAGCCAGCCGCTCACCCATTTCTCGCTCGCGCTCGGCGAGGACTTCAGCTGCGGTGGTATGCACATCTCGCCGAACGGCGCGTCGATCTTCAAGGCGCTGACCTGCTGGGGCAACAACGGCCTGGGTCAGGCGGGCGCGCCCGCCGCGACGACGGTGGTGAATCGCGTTTCGGCCTCACCGATGTATGCCGGGAGTCCCGTGGTGCAGCTGGTACGGGTCGCGGCATCTGCTGGGGCAACAACACGAAGGGCCAGACCGGCGAGGCGACCACCGGCGTGCGGCCGCTCACGCCGATTCCCGCCTTGGACGCGAGCGGGATCACGTCGCTCGCCGCGGGCGGCGAGGTCACGTGTTACGTCGCGGACGGCAAGGTCATGTGCGCCGGCGCCAACGACCGCGGGCAGCTCGGCACGGGCGCCGCCGAGTCCACGCCGCGCTCCATGCCGGCCTCGGTCGTCGCCGGCAAGCCCTGAGATTCATCGCGGCGCAGCGCGCGCGCGGCTACTTCGAATCGATCGAGGCGTGGTTCGTCGTGACGTAGCGCGCGATGGCGTCGGCGCCCGTGAGGTAGGCGTCGTACGCGACGTTGCCACGGAGGTGGCGTTCGTAAAAGGCGACCATCAGCGCCCGCGCCATGTCGTTGACCTGCGCGTTGGTCGCGGTCGCCGTCGCGCAGAAGGTGCAAGGGAGGCCACACGTCCCCACGTCGTCGAGGAAGCTCATGTGGCTCGCGCCAGTCGCCGTGACCTTCAAGCTCGGCGTCTTGGCCTGCGCGTAGAACGTGGTGAAGTTGTCGGCCGAGGGCGCGCAGGCGGTGTCGGTGGTCTCGCCCACGAAGCCCGTCGGGATGGAGAGGGTCGGTAGGAGGTCCTTCACCACCACGCAGCCGGGCGCGGTGCAGGGGTTGGGACCGGAGTCCACGGGATCGACCACGAAGGATGCCTTGACGCGTGGGTCCATGGTTGCGGCGAGCAGCGCGAGCTTGCCGCCAAGCGAGTGCCCGCTCATGCCGACTCTTGTCGCGTCGACCTTGGGACCGAGGACGGCATCGGCCTTCGCCCAGTCGACTCCGCCCAGGAGATCCTTGGCCTGCTTTGGATTGTCGTTGGGGAAGCCATTCGGAAAACCGACAGTCAGGGCGACGTATCCGAAGGACGCGAGTCGCTTGAGATAGCCGATGTACTGCGCGGGCGGCAGCAGGAAGCCATGGGCGAAGATCACCACCGGGAAAGGACCGGAAGCGTTCGGGTAGGCGACGTGGATGGCGACGTTGTCCCCCGTTGTGGCGATCGCCGAATTGGCGTCCTTCTCGGCGATGGTGAAGGGGCCATCGGCATTCGGGTCTGCTGTGCCACCGTCGACCGGTGACGCACCGTCGCGCGGGGTCGCGGAATCGTCAGGAGACGCCCCGTCGCGGGCGCCGGCCTCGGGGGAGGGGCCGCTGCTTCCATCGGGTCCGTCACCGACCGATGGCGGCGGCGTATCTGCACTTCCACCACATGCAGGAGCCATGCACATGCCCAGGATGGCGATGATCGCGCCTGCATTGATCGAGCTTCTCATGCGACTCCTCTTTGCCTTCGTCGATCGTGAGCTGACGCAGTCGTGGCGACGGTCGCCTTCGCCGCGTGGCGTTTCTTGGCCCGACGTTGCTCCTTCGGCGCCGCTTGCCGCGCCGACATGCGCTCCTCCACCATGGCTCGCAGCGTTGGCATCAGCAGCTTGCGCCGGACCAGGACGACGAGTTGCTCCGACAGCTGGGTCGCGGCTTCGGTGAGGGTCGAAAGATCCTTGCCGGCACGAGGCATCACGCCTTGCCTGAACAGCTCGAGCTCCACCCGTACGAGCTCGCGAATCGCGAGTACATAGGACCCCACGATTTCGATCGGAAGCATTTCCTTCGTGATGCCTCGGCGCCGGGAGGTACCGAGGAGGCGCAAGAGATTCAGGTCGTCTCCACAGAATGCCTCGTGCCCATTGACGACGATCGGCGAGACGATGCCCATTGTCTCGCAGAGCGCGAGATCCTCGGCTCGCATGCCCGAGTCGAGCAGTTGCTCGCGGGTCCGGGACTCCTTCGAGGCCATCGCATCGAGCGCGACTTGCACGGCTTGCGTAGCCGCGGCATCGTCCTCCGCAGAGGGGTGTCCCATGAGCACCGACTTGATCACGCGGAGCGGAAGGAACCGCTCGCGCTGCAGCGCCTTGATGCGCTGGATGCGCTCGACGAGCACCACGTCATAGAGCGCGGCGTTCCGCGTCGCGCGAACGTATTCGCGAGG
>JAYTOQ010000234.1:0-1655 GCA_043747665.1 Polyangiaceae bacterium
TCGACGGGTCGCGACGCGAACGTGCTCCCCGCCCGCACGACCTGTCGCGACAGCATCTTGGCGGAGGGCGTGAGCTCGATGATGGTGCTGCTCGGAATCGGCCGCAGGATCTCGGGGCACAGGTTGTCGATGATCGGATGGATGATCTCCGGCATGTCGTCGTCGAGGCGCTGCCGCAGCCGACCGAACGAGAACGCGAGGCCCTCGACAAGGCGGGAGACCGCAGGATCCGCGCCGCGTCCGAGCATCGGGGCAAGCGTCGGCTCGCGCCGGCCGAGCTCGTCACACAGCTGGAAGAGGTAATCGACCTCGGCCTTGAAATCGTCACGGAACATGGTTCAGCGCTTCTCCGCGGCGGGGGCGAGCTCGCGGTCGCCATGGAGGGCCGGGAACGTGAAGACTCGACCGGTCTCGACGATGCGCACCGTCGTGCGCACGAACGTCCCGAGAGACGCCTCGTGACCGAAGAGGCTCGCGAGCACCGACGCGAAGACGAGCGCCTCCCCTTCACCGTCGAAGCCCGCAGTGCTCAGGTCGACGTGGACGTCGTGGCCGACGACGATCGCGCCGCGCTGGTCGGACGTGACGGGGCTCACCTGCCGCGCGCGCCCGCCCGCCACGCGGACCGCGACGATGGCGGAGAGCTTCTGCGAATGTGCCCGCGCCGCCTGCGCGTCGGCGAGCGAATGCAGATCGAGCACGTGGAGCAGCGTCTGCAAGGTGCCGACGCTGGTGAGCGACAGCGCCGTCAGCGCGGTCATGGCGAGCGTGCGCCACCGCAGCTCGTCGCCGCTTGGGGGCGCTCGATACGGCGTGACCGCGCTGATGTTCCGAAACGACAGACCGCGCGGAGAGCTCTCCGTCGGAAGACACACATCTCCGAGGCCGAGCGCGTTCGGGAGCGCACCGTTGCCGGCGCGGACCTCGACGGAGAGGAACTCGATGTCGGGCACCGGAGGCGCCCCCGCGGGACCGCCGAGCGACAGCTGAATCTCGTTACCCCCGAACGTGCTCGGAAGCGGACGAGCCACGTAGAACACGTCTTCGAGGGACTCCGGAGGTGCGGCCTCGAGCTCGGTGAACGCCGCGACGGGCACGATCCCCGGCCGACCTTCGACGCGCGCGAGGACGCGTGTGACCGAGTAGGTCTCGCCGTGGCCGAGCGGCAGCCCGGCGGGCCGCAGCGGATGAACGGGACGCTCGAGTGTGGGACGAATCGGCTCGGTCGTCGTCTCGAAGACGTTCACGACCGGAACGCAGTTGAGGCGGAGGTTCTCCTTCGTCACGTGGAGCGTCGTCGGTAGCTGCGCATCGAAGCGGAGGCGGAGCTCGACGCGTCTCGCGGCCGGGAGAGGCGAGTCGAGCAGCGGCAGGCTCGATCCGAGCTCGACGAACGCCAGCTTGGCGGGAAGCAGGAAGTACTCGCGCACCAGGCGCAACCCGGGGTGCTCGAATGGCTCCGGCGGAAGGAGCGCTTGCTCGGCGAGGAGACCCCACGGGCGCACGGATTTCCCGAGCGATCGGGGGAGGCCGCCGTCGCCGACGACGCGCAGCTCGACGTCCACGAGATGGCAGCGGAGGTAGAGGAGGAGCGTCAGCGCCGCGCGCGAGTCGCCGCCGAGATGGACGCGGAGCGGAAAGAGCGACGCGAGCAG
>JAYTOQ010000235.1:0-1575 GCA_043747665.1 Polyangiaceae bacterium
CTCGCGCCGCCGGGCGCGGAGTTGATCGCGGTCGGCAGGCGTCGCGGCACGTGCCCCGACGCGCCGGCCATCCATCCGCTCGTGCTGGAGCGAGCGCTCGAAGGCCGTGACGTCGTTCGCATCAAAGGCGGCGATCCGATGATCTTCGGTCGCGGCGGGGAAGAGGCGGAGCAGCTCACCGCGCTGCGGATCCCGTTCGAGATCATCCCGGGCGTGAGCGCGGCGCTCGGTGCGGCTGCGAGCGCTGGCATTCCGTTGACCCATCGTGATGCGGCATCGAGCGTCTCGTTCGTCACCGCGCACAAGCGACACGACGGCGGCGCGGACCACCTCGCCTCGCGCGTGCCGTGCACGGGAACGGTTGTACTCTACATGTGTCTTGCCACGCTGCGCGAAACGGCGACCGCACTGGTGGCGGCGGGACGCTCGCCAGCCACGCCGGTCGCCGTGGTCTCGCATGCCACGCTGGCGACGCAGCGCGAGGTGATCGCCGACCTCGCGACCATTGCTGACGCCGTCGAAGCGGCTGCGCTGCCGGCTCCGGCGCTGGTGATCGTGGGCGAGGTCGTCGATCGGCGGGTGGTCTCGGTGTCGGCTCTGGCGCCTGCCGCGGCGCCGGTCAGGGCAGGGGACGCTTCGTAAACGCGACGTGCGAGTGGCCGCTCGCGTTCGTCACGTAGCTCATGAGGAGGTCGGTGCCGTCGGCGACCAGCCCGCGTAGTCGCCGATCCACGTGGGCGTGGACCGGCTGGGGTCGAAGAGCATCGGATCGAGCTCGACGATCGGCGCACCGAACGTCTTGCCACCGTCGGTGGAGCGCAGCCGCTCGACGCGCCCCATCGCGTCGTCTGCCTTCGCGCCGCGGTACATCATGATGTCGAGCGCGCCGCCAGCCTCCACGACGAGCTCGGGTCGCAGGTAGAGGGCGCCGGTCAGCTCGATGGTGGTCCGCCGATCGAACGTCTTTCCCGCATCGCCCGAGTGCGCCACGACGATCGCGCGCAGCGGTGAGATGGCGTCCTTGGTGCTGAGGCCGGCGCCGAGCCCGTACATGACCCAGACGTCGTTACCCTCGCCGGCGCACCGGTAGTCGTACGACTGGACCTCGGCGGTCTCGGACGGCAGCGAAAACGTCTGACCTCGATTCGTCGTGAGCCAGGTGGCTCCACCATCGTCGCTCCACCGAAGAGTGCCGCCGATCGCGCTCGAGGAGTCGACGAAGACAGTCCACACGCGCGCACCGCTTCGTGATGCGCAAGCGTGCGGGATGCCGGCCAGGGTCCCCATCGGCTGGATCGGCACCACCATGCTGCGTGTCCACGCCACGCCGTCCGTGCTCCGCGCCGCGACGATGGCATCGAGGTTGGTGGGATAGTTGCCTTCCCGCTGAGCGAAGATCGCGACGAGCCCGCCGGCGCCGGTGCGCATCAGCCAGGGCTTGTCGTAGAAGTGCGCCGGGTTTCCCTCACTGATGTCGACGGCGGCACCGAAGGCGCTCGATCCGGGGGGCGCCTTGCGCACGTAGACATGGCCGTTCGTGCAGGCCCCGCCGTTGCACGTTCCGTCGAGGTAGCC
>JAYTOQ010000236.1:0-4710 GCA_043747665.1 Polyangiaceae bacterium
GCGAGCTCGGGTCCCAGGAGCGCTTCGAAGTCGGTCTCTACCATGATTACTCGCCCTCCGTAGCAGTGCGGTGTCGGGGCGTGCGGAAGAATCGTAACGATATCGAGGTACGCTCACCCTTGACGCGCAGGATCGCGGTAACGGCTTCGCTCACCGCGACGGCGTGAACACGATGATGCGTTGTTGCGGCAGCGACTCGTCGCTCGAGCTGAACGCGAAGCCGTTCGCCTCGAGCTCGCGCCGCACCTGCACGAGCGACGTCTTGTGCTCCGGCTTGATGGGCACCTCGGGGTCCTCCCCGCGGTACTCGACGAGCGCGATGCGGCCGCCGGGCCGGAGGGCGACCCGCACCTGCGCGAGCGTCTGCGCGGGCTTCGGGAGCTCGTGGTAGACATCGACCATCAGGACGAGATCGAGCTCGCCGCGCGGCAGCTTTGCGTCGCTCTCGGTGGCAAGCACCGGCACGACGTTGGTGAGCTTCGCCTCTCTGACCTTCGCGCGAAGGAGGTCGAGCATCTCGGGCTGGAGGTCGGTGGCCAGCACGTGCCCGTTCGGGGCGATGCGCCTGGCGATCCGCACCGTGAAGTAACCGGAGCCCGCGCCGACGTCGGCGACGGTCATGCCCGGCTTCACGCCGAGTACGTCGAGCACGTGCTCGGGCTGTTCGGTGGTCTCGCGATCGCCGCGATCGAGCCAGTCCGCGCCCTGGTAGCTCATGGGCGCCGCGAGCGTCCGGCCCATGTACGTGCCCGGCGGATCGAGACCCGTGCTCGGCTCGCTCGTCGTGGGCGTCGCGCGCGTAGCTCGAGAGCAGCCAGCGCCGAGCGTGAGGGTGGCCACCATCGCGACCACCACGAATCCTCGACGGCTCATCGCCCTCCATCGTAGCAGCGCTGCTATTGTCGGGCGGTGCGGTTGCGGTGCACCAACTGCGATGCGTCGTTCGACGGCGAGCGCGACGCTCGATGTCCAAAGTGCCTGCGCCGCACGTCGGTCGTCCAGGCGATGGACAACACGGCGCCGCCGCGCCACGCCGCCGCGCCTGCGCCGTGGCCCGACGGCACGCGCTGTCCGCTCTGTCTCGCACACGACGTGTCGTCGTCGTCGTTCCACTTCGAGATCGAGAAGAGCGCCGCCGAGAAGTGGGTGACGGTCCGCTGCCGGTGCTGCGATGAATGCAGGCAGCGGGTCCAGAGCCTGGGCTTCTTGCGGACGGCGCTGCTACCGCTCGTCGTGATCGGTACGGTGGCGTGGCCGCTGCTCATGGTGAGCTTGCTGCCGATGCGCCTGCTCGCGATGTCGCGGCTCGAGTCGATGATGCTCTCGACGCTGCTGTGCGCAGTGCTCGTGGGCGTGCCGCTCGTGATCGTCGATCGCGCGAACCGCTCGCTGCGCAGTAACCTCGAGGCCTCGTGGCTCTTCCGGCGGGTGCGGGCGCGTGTCCGGCCGGCCCCGGTGCCGACGACCGAGAGCGCACCGAACGATCACTGGAAGGTGCTGGCGGATGCTCCGGCGAGCGCGGTCGTCATCGAGGCGACCGACCTGCTGCGCGCGCTGCCCTGAGCATCTCTTACGTCGTCACATCTGCTCGGGCGCTTCGATCCCCAGGAGGTCGAGGCCCATCGCGAGCACGCGTGCGGTCAGCGACGCGAGGAGCAGCCGCGAGCGACGCGTCGCGACGTCATCGGCCTTCAGCACCGAGCACTGATCGAAGAACGTGTTGAAGCGCGTCGCGACGCCGAAGAGATACGTGCAGAGTCGATGCGGCTGCAGCGTGTCGCCCACCGACGACACCGTCGCGCCGAAGCCGAGGAGCTCGAGGGCCAGCGCCCGCTCGGCGGGCTCGCCGAGCACGAGATCGACGCTCGCCGCGGCCTCGACGTCCGCGGGCTCCGCGCGCCGGAAGATGGAGCGAACGCGCGCGTGCACGTACTGCAGATACGCCGCGGTGTTGCCCTCGAAGGCCAGCATGCGATCCCAGTCGAAGATGTAATCCTTGATCCGATCGCTCGAGAGATCCGCGTATTTCAAGGCACCGACGCCGATCTTCCGCGCGACTTCGGCACGCGTCGCCTCGTCGAGCTCGGGGTTCTTCACCGCGACCGCCGCTGCCGCGCGCTGCACGGCCTCGTCGAGCAGCTCGGCGAGCTTCACGGTGCCGCCGGCGCGCGTCTTGAACATCTTCTTGTCGGGACCGAGGATCGATCCGAACGCGACGTGCTCGGCGCGCGCCGGCTCCTTCAGCCAACCCGCGGCTTTCGCCACCGCGAACACCATCGCGAAGTGCTGCTGCTGCGGCGCGCCCACCACGTAGAGGAGGCGCGTCGCATGGAGGTCCTGCGTGCGCGAGCGGAGCGCGGCGAGGTCGGTCGCGGCGTACCCGTAGCCGCCGTCCTGTTTCCGCACGATGAGTGGCAGCGGCGCGCCGTCCTTGTTGGTGAAGCCAGCGGGGAACGCGCAGACCGCGCCGTCGCTGACCTCGGTGAGGCCCTTCGTCTCGAGCTCGGTGACGATGCCGGCGAGCATCGGGTTGTAGAAGCTCTCGCCGCGGACGTGCTCGTCCCTCAGCTTCACGCCCAGCTTCGCGTAGACCGCGCCGAAGTAGCGCTTCGAGGCATCGGTGAAGCGCTTCCACAGGGTCAGCGTCCGCTCGTCTCCGGCCTGCAGCATGACAACGCGCTGCCGAGAGCGCTCGGCAAATGCCGGGTCGCCATCGAACTTCTCCCGCGCTTGCTTGTAGAATGCATCGAGATCGGTGATGGACGTGGCGAGCGCCGCCTCCTCGCCGAGATCGAGGAGGTGCTCGATGAGCATGCCGAACGGCGTGCCCCAGTCGCCGACGTGGTTCTGGCGCAGCACGGTGTGACCGAGCGCCTCGAGCACGCGCGCGAGGCTGTCGCCGATGACGGTGCTGCGGACGTGCCCGACGTGCATCTCCTTCGCGACGTTCGGCGCCGAGTAGTCGATGACCACCGTCTCGGGCGCCCGCGAAGGCACCACGCCGGTGCGTTCGTCCCGGGCCACCAGCGTCGCCGCGCGTGCCAGGAAGTCCGCCGAGAGCGTCACGTTGATGAAGCCGGGGCCGGCGACCTCCACCTTGTCGGCGATGTCCTTCAGATCGAGGTGATCCATGATCGCCTTCGCGACGTCACGCGGCGGCTTGCCGACCTTCTTCGCGAGGGCCATCGCGACGTCGGCCTGGTAATCGGCGCGGTCGGACCGGCGGAGCGCGGGGTCGGTCTTCGCGTGCTCGTCGCCGAAGGCCGCGCGAAGGGCGGCCTCGAAGCGCGGTTCCAGCGTCGTGCGAGGATCGGCGTCGGCCATGCGGAAGCTTTCTCGCGGCGCGTCGCGCGCGTCAACGGTATCCTCGGCTCGTGGACCCCGCGAAGCGTGAGATCGTGCGACGCGTCCGGGCCTTTGCCGATCTCGCCGACGACGAGTGCGACGCGGTCCTGGCGGTGCTGAAGGCGCGGCGTGGCGCGCCCGGCGATGCGCTCTTCAAGGAGGGCGACCGCGGCGACTGCCTCATGATCGTGCTCGACGGGCACCTCGTCGCGACGGTCCGCACCGATGCCGGCACCGAGGAGGTGGTGGCGCGTCTCGGGCCGGGCGAGGTGGTCGGCGAGATGGCGTTCGTCGATGCCGAGCCTCGCTCCGCGACGGTGACGGCGCCTGCCGGCGCTACCGTGCTCGAGTTCTCTCGCGCCGCGCTCGACGGGCTTCGCACGAGCGCTCCACGCATTGCCGCCGCCATCCACCGCAACGTGCTGTCTGACGTCGCGCGCCGGCTGCGGGACGTGGGCGACAAGCTCACCGATGCGATGAGCGGCTCGAGCGGCGGCTCGCCTCGCAGCATGCGCAGCGGCTCGGGCTCGGGCTCGGGCCCGGAGTCGAGCCGGCGGACGGGCAGGGGGCTCACCGCCGAGCAGCTCCGGACCATCCCCGTCCTCGCGACCTACACCGCCGAGGACCTCGAGCTGCTCGCGTACATCGCGACGTTCAAGTCGTACCCGGCCGGCGAGGTGCTCATGCAGGAAGGCGCGGCCGGCGACGCATGCTGGCTCCTCGTCCGCGGGAGCGTCGCGGTCACGCGCGCGGCGCAGTCGACGCCGCTCGCGATGCTCGGTCCGGGCGCGCTGGTTGGCCAGCTCGCGCTCCTCGATCGCGCGCCGCGCAACGCCACGGTGACCGCGACCGTCGAGACGGCGGCGCTCGAGGTCCGTGCCGACGCGTTCGCGAACCTGGTGCGCGCGTCCTCGCCGGTGGCCCTCCGCTTTCAGCTCCAGGTGGCGCTGGCGGGCGTGCGCCAGCTACGCGTCGCGACGAAGAAGTACGCGGAGGCCTCGGCGCGGGAGTCGCTCGCGCCGATGTCCTCGGGCCGCATGCTCGACGTCGAAGACTGGGACGACCAGCCCACTGGCTCGCTGGAGCTCGCCGTCGATCCCTCTTCGAATCGTCGATGAAATCACAAATAAAGCTTGCACTCTGCATGCTCCTCGTAGCATGCGGCCCACGCGCACCCGCACCACCCGCACCCGCACCCGCGGCTGAGGCCGCTCCCGCCCCCGCGGACCCCGCCCAGCTCTTCGCCGACCTCGGCACGTGCGCGCTCGAGTCCGGCGCTCACATCGACGCCTGCCGCATTGGCTACCGCACGTTCGGCAAGCTCGACGCGACGCAGTCGAACGCCGTCCTCTTCCCGACGTGGTT
>JAYTOQ010000237.1:0-4632 GCA_043747665.1 Polyangiaceae bacterium
GCCGCCGCCCCGGCCGCCGCGGACCTCCGTCGAACGCAGCTCGGGACCGGTGGTCCGCAGCCGAACCAGTCGCCCTCGGCAGGCGCGGCCCCGGCGGTCCCGGCCGTACCCGGGAAGGCCGGCGCTCCGAGCGCGGGCGCGCAGCCCGCGGCCGCCGCGAGCGGCGTTGGGGGCGCCGCGGGTCACTCATCGGCCGGCCAGAAGGCGGCGCCCGTCGCGAGCCCCGCCGCCCCGCCGGTCGCGCCCGGCTCCTCGCCGGCAACGGCGGCGGGTCCGCTCGCCGGCGCCGTGCCGCCGCCCGACGAATGGGACGACGACGACGAGCCGACCGTGCAGACTTTGTCGCCGCCGGTCGCGCCGCCGTTGCACGCGCAGGCGCAAACGCAGCAGGCGCAAGCGCAAGCGCAGGCGCAGGCGCAGCAACCTCACCAAGCGCAGCAGGCGCAGCAGGCGCAGCAGGGCGCGTCGGGCGAGGATCCGAAGCCGAAGCCGGCACGGAAGCCGGGTGATGTTCCTTCGCTCTCGCCGGGCGCGGTCGCGGTCGCGCAGCCGTCTTCCGAGGACGAGCGCGCCGCCGAGGAGCGCAAGGCCGGCGAGGATCGCGCTGCCGTGGATCGCAAGGCCGGCGAGGATCGCGCTGCCGTGGATCGCAAGGCCGCCGACGACCGCCTCGCCGCCGAGCGCAAGGCCGCCGACGAGCGGAAGGCCGCCGAGGAGCGCAAGGCCGCCGAGGAGCGCGCCGCGCACGAACGGAAGATCATCGAGGAGCGCGCCGCCGCCGAGCGGAAGGCGGCCGATGACCGCAAGGCCGCCGAGGAGCGCAAGCTCGCGGAGCAGCGCAACGTCGCCGAGCGCGCCGTGCTAGAGCGCGTCGCCGCCGAGCGCGCTGCCGCCGAGAAGCGCGGCGCCATCGAGCGCGCAGCGGCGGACCGCGCGGCGCAGGCCGAGCGCGCTGCCGCCGAGCGGAAGGCCGCTGAGCGCGCGAAGGTCGAGCGTCGAATCTCGACGCCGACGTCGGTCGACGCCGTCGACGTCGAGATCACGACGTCCGATTCGGGCACGCGGCCCGTGGCCGGCGAGCTCGAGCTCGATCCGATCGACAACACCGTCGAGCTGACCGCGCCGCCCAACGCGCTCGCGCAACAGATGCTGAGCCGCGCCACCGCGCCCATCGCATCGGCTGCGGTGCCGTCCGCGATCCCGTCGACCACGCCGCCAGCGGCCAACGTCGCCGAGAAGGATCGCCCGCGCACCGACGGCGCGCTGGTTTCGTTCCTTGCGATGGCGGTCTCCGCGCGCGCCACGGACATTCACATCGTCGCGGGTCGCCCGCTGCTGCTGCGCGTCGCCACCGATCTGCTTGCGCGCACCCAGCCCATCGAGGCCGAGCACGTCGAGCGCATCGTGCGCGAGATCGTCCCGGTGCGCCTTCGTGAGACGCTCGATACCGAGGGCGCGTGCGACTTCGCCATCGATCACGCGCAGCACGGGCGCTTCAGGGTCCACGTCTCGCGCCAGCGCACCGGCTTCAAGCTGAGCATGCGCGTCATCCCCCGCGAGATCCCCACGCTGGCGACGCTCGCGCTGCCCGACGGTGTCGGCGCGGCTGCGAAGTACGGCCAGGGCCTCGTGCTCGTCACCGGCCCGGCAAGCCACGGCAAGACGAGCACGCTCGCCGCGATCGTCGACATCCTCAATCGCGACAGCGCCCGTCACGTCCTCACCATCGAGGATCCCGTCGAGTACATTCATCCCCGCAAGCGCGGCCTCATCAGCCACCGCGAGATCGGGGGTCACACGCGCTCGTGGGCCACCGCGATGAAGGCGGCGCTCCGCCAGGATCCCGACGTCATCGTGCTCGGCGAGGTGCGGGACGCCGAGACCATGCGCCTCGCCATCGACGCCAGCGAGACGGGTCACCTCGTCATCGCGACGATGAGCACGCCGAGCGCGGCAAAGACCGTGGACCGCGTCATCGACCTCTTCCCGCCCGCCGAACAGCCGCAGATCCGCACGAGCGTCGCCAATGCCCTCCGCCTCATCATCGGACAACGGCTCGTCCCCAGCGCCGACCGCACGCGCGTTCATGCCGCCGTGGAGCTCCTGCCGTCGTCGATTGCACTCTACACATTGATCCGTGACGCCCGCACCTTCCAGATCCTGAGCCTCCAGCAGCGAGGCCGCGCGCAGGGCGTCGTGCGCCTCGACGAGTCGCTTGCCGAGCTCGTGCGCGCGCAGAAGGTGACGCTCGAGGTGGCGAAGCAGTTTGCCGAGTCCGCGGAGCAGCTCGAGGCCCAGGCCACGCGCAGCGTGCCTGCCGCGTCGGGCGCCGCCGCGAGGAAGGGTTAGCGAGTGGCGAAGATCGATCCCCTCTTCGACGAGCTGATGAAGCGAGGCGGCAGCGATCTTCATCTCAGCGCGGGGTATCCGCCGCTCGCGCGTATCCGCGGAGAGCTCGTGCCGCTCAGCGAGAAGATGCCGGACGCGAAGGAGCTCGAGGAAGTGCTCCTCGAGCTGCTGTCACCAGGGCAGCGAGCGCGGCTTCAGTCCGAGCTCGATCTCGACTTCGCACACGCCCACAAGGCGACCGCACGTTTTCGGGCGAACTACTTCAGCAAGGCCACGGGCCTCGGCGCGGTCTTCCGCCTGGTACCGAACCGCGTGCTGACCCTCGCGGAGCTGAGCTGCCCGGAGGTCCTCTGGCGCCTCGCCGATCGGCGCGCCGGCCTGATCGTCGTGACCGGACCCTCCGGCTCGGGCAAGTCGACCACGCTCGCGGCGATGCTCGACCACATCAACAAGACGCGCGCGTGCCACATCCTCACCATCGAGGATCCGATCGAGTTCGTGCACGAGCCGCTGCGCGCGCAGATCACGCATCGCGAAGTGGGCGCGCACGCGCCGAGCTACGGCGCGGCGCTCCGCGGCGCTGGCCGCGAGAACCCCGACGTCGTGCTCGTCGGCGAGCTGAACGACCTTGCGACGATCAAGCTCGCGCTCCAGCTCGCGACCACGGGCGTCCTGGTCTTTGCGACGGTTCGCACCAACGGTGCGGCGTCGACCATCGAGCGGCTCGTGAACGGCTTTCCGGTCGAGGAGCAGCCGCATATCCGGAGCTTGCTCGCCGATGGTCTCGCCGGCCTCGTCGCCCAGCAGCTCCTTCGCGCCTCGGACGGCAAGAGCGTCGTCGCAGTCCACGAGATCCTCATCGGCTCGCCGGCGGTGTCGGCGATGATCCGCGAAGGCAAGACCGCTCAGCTCGCGAACGTCATGCAGGCGGGGCAAGCGACCGGCATGCAGACGATGGACATGGGCCTCGAGCGCCTCCTCGCGACGAATCGCATCTCGGCGGAGGACGCGCTCGACCGCGCCGTCGACCGCGAAGGCTTCGCTCAGGTGATCGCCCGCATGCGCCCCGATCTCGCGGAGATCCTGGGCTGAATCGCTCCGCCGTCCCAGGGGAGCGCTCCCTGATCTAGCGAGCGAGCTCGGACTTCAGCTTCGTGGAGAGCGCGGCCACGTCGGGGATGGTGAGCCGGTTCGCCTCCATGTCGAGCTGCATGCCGTAGCGGGATGCGACCGCAAAGATGGAGATCGGCGGAATGCCGAGCTGCGCCTCGAGCTCGGCGCCGAGCTCGCTCCAGGCCATGAAGCGACCGCCGCTCTCGTTCGCCTGGCCCCACGTGGTGAGGATCATGAGCACCTGGTTCGCGAGGCGCGCGGGACTGGGGCCTGCCGAGTACGTCGCGCGGTGCTTCGTGTCGATGTCGCGGAAGCGCGCCGCGAGGGACTTCAGCAGCGTTGCGATCCAGGGCTTCAGCGCCTCCATCTCGCGATCGAGGATGGCCGACGTCACGACGAGCACGGTGGTCGCCTCGGTCGCGACGACCGTCGCCGTGCGCGGCCCTTCGGTCATGATCGCCATCTCGCCGAAGACCGCGCCGGGTCCGATCGCCATCAGCGTCTCGGTGCCGGAGGGCAGCGCCTTCTGAATGTCGCAACGGCCTGCGACGATGATGTACGCGGCGTCGCCCTGCTCGCCTTCGCGAATGATGGTGGCGCCGGCGGCGAACGTCTTCCGCGGAAAATCCCCGCCGCCGCGCATGAAGCGAACGAGGTCCTCACGCAGCGCGAGCACGCTGGGATAGCGATCGTCGGGCTTCTTCGCCATCGCGCGGAGCACGATGCGCTCGAGCTCGGGAGGCACGGCGCCGTCCTTGGCGATCTTGCGCGGCGCCGGGAACGCCGCTGACACCGCGAGGCTCAGCGTCTCGGTGCGATCAGCGCTCGAATAAGGCGGCTGGCGCGTGACGATCTCGTAGAGGAGCGAACCGAGAAGAAACACGTCGGAGCGCGTACAGAGCTTCGCGCGATCGCCGCGGGCTTGCTCGGGCGACATGTATGCTGCCGAGCCAAGTACCATGCCGCTCTCAGTGGCGCGTGAATCATGTTGCAGTAGCGCATGGCCAAAATCCAGCATGACCGCAGCGGCTGGGTCGCCGTTGCGCAGTACGATATTCGACGGTTTGAGGTCGCGATGCACAATGCCATTGGCATGGACCACGGCAAGGCCAGCGCTCATGCTCTCGATAATCGCAGCGGCGGCGGTCCAATCGATCGGTTGATTGTCTA
>JAYTOQ010000238.1:0-6431 GCA_043747665.1 Polyangiaceae bacterium
GGGGGGGGGGGGGGGGGCCCCCCGGCCCGCCGGGGGAAGCTGCGGGAGCGCGAGAGCCGACCTGCGGCACCGGGGCCTCGACGATGGAGCGGGCCGGGACGCTCTTGCTGAGCACGCAACCGGCCATGATTTTCGTGCCTTCGCCGACCACGATGGGCCCGTACAGCGTGGCGCCGATGCCGACGTGGACGTTGCGCTCCAGCAGCGGTGCGCCGGGCTGCTTCGTCAGGGGATCGTTGCCGTACCCCAGCGTGACGTTCTGGAACAAGATGCATCCTGCACGTACTTTGGCGGCATAGCTGACGGCGAGGCCGAAGCCGTGCACGATCACGATCCCCGGCTCGAGCTCGGCGTCCCAGTGGATGTCCGACGCGAACGCATGACGGATGGACCGCGACATGAACTGCGCCCCGAGCCCGAGCCCGGCCTGCCGGAAGAACCTCATGACGCGATAAGCGATCATGAGCTGGAACCCGATCTTCTTTACAGCGTCGCCAGCAATCCCCAACGTGGGCGTGGCCGAGGGCGTGGCCGCCGCTCCCGTCGCCATCTCCCCCTCTCCCTCGCGCCCGTCGTACTTCTCCGCGTAAAACCGGATCATCCTGTGATCCTCGCGGATCCCCCCGGTGAGCGTCCTCCACGCCGACGCATCGCCGCGCTCGCCACTGCGAAGGAGCGCGACGCCGCGCTTGAACTCGCGGTACTCGCGCACGACGTCACCGACGCTGCCGGTCTCCTGTCGGACGCCGCGGTAGTACTGGATGCCGTAGACGAACGTAGCTCCTGCGATGGCCACCGGCTCGAGGCCGACCTTGTCGAACATCGACGCCGTGCGAATGGCGGCACCCGCGATGAAGCTGGTGGCCGCGGGAGCCGCAAGGCTCAGCGCCATGAACGGCCGCGACACCGGGTTGAGGTTGGGCAGATGCCGCCACGGGCTGGCCTCCGCATGATCGGGGTGCTTGCGCGAGACCTTCGCCTGATACACGCCGTCGCGATGCGCGCGGTTCATCCACGCCTTCATCGAGGTCCAGTCGGAGCCGTGCAAGCTCGAAGCTTCGTTGGCGAACGCGAACGTCGCGCCGGCCTTCTCGAGACGGATGCCGAGCTCCTCGTCCTCGAGCGCGCGGAACTGCCTGTCGAAGCCGCCGGCCTCGAGGAACAGCTTCCGCGAGAACGAGACGTTGCCGGTGTACACGTCGTGACCGCGCACCTGCGCCTTGCCGGCGGCGAAGGCCTCGGCCTTGAACGCGAGGATGCGCGCGTAGTAGCGCTCGAAGAGCGGCATGTCTTCGATCTTTGCGTCGGGACGGAGGCGCCCGAGCACCACCGTGCGATCGGTGGTGTGCTTCGCGAGGTGCTTCTCGAGGAAATCGCGCTTCACCTGCATGTCGTCGTCGACGATGACGATGACCTTCCCCGTCGCGAGATCGACGCCGCGCTGCCGAGCCGCGGCGGCGCCGGCGTTCTCCTGCCGCTCGATGCGGAGGCTGTACTTGGTCTGGAGGCCCGCGAGCTTCTCCCGCGTGTCCTCTTTCGAGCCGTCGTCGACCGCGATCACCTCGTAGTGCGACGTTCCGATGGTCTGATCATCGAGCTGCTCGAGGAGACGACGCAGGAGCTCCTGGCGGTTGTACGTCGCGATGACGACGCTCACCCGCAGCCCGCCGTCCTCCCCCGCGCCATCATCCCCCGCCCCGACCTTCGCGTCGTTCGAATCCATCGGTTTTCTAGGGTTCTCAGCGGTTCAGGACGAAGTCGCGGACGAAGCTGCGAGGATGCTTCGCGAAGTGCTGCACCCACGAGGCCGCGTCGATCACCGCGGGCATGCGGTCGTCGGGGTCGCGCACGGCATCGGTCGCGGTCGCGCGATGGTCGGCGTACCAGCGGCGCCAGTGACGGACGTCCTCCTTCGACATCTGCCCGGACATGCCCTGCAGCGTGAGCACGAGATCGAGCATCGTCTTGTGACAGTAGACCTCGCTGCCGGTCGCCTTCCAGGCGCGCGCCAAGGCCAGCGATTCGTCGAGCTCCTGCTTCTCGCCGCGCGCCGCGTGCCAGACCATCATCGGCAGGGGGGCGCCACGCGCGATGTCGAAGCCCATCTGGCTGTAGAAGCGCGGATTGAAGTCGATGAGCAGCCGGCGGTCACCGTCGACGATGAACTCCGACTCGAACGTGCCGTGGTAGCCGATCTTCTTGCACAGCTTCGAGAGCTTCTCGACGAGCACCGGCTCGATGGTGCGACCCTCGAAGCACAGGCCGATGCCCACCTTGCGCGGTCGCTGCAGCACCTTCATCGCGGCGCGCGCCACGATCGCGCCGTCCTCCGCGACGAACCCCGACACGCTGAAGATGCTGGTCTCCGCGGCGGTCAGGTACTCCTGCACCATCGGCTCTCCGATGTCGGGATGACGATCGGTGAGGACGCGATTGAACGCGACGAGGGAACGGAAGCGCGCCAGCTCCGAGGCGAGCTGCGCCTTGTCCTGCACGATGAAGCCCTTGATGCCGCTCTCGAGGAACACCTGCGTGCGCGGCTTGAGCAGCACGGGGTAGCGCAGGCGATCGGCGAGCGGGTTGTCGGCTCCGGACGCGCCGAGCGCATGCGTCTCCGGCACCTCGATGCCGACGTCGGGGTGCTCGCACGCCTCGTGGAGGCGTTTCTTGTCGAGGAGCGTGATGACCGACTCCTCGCTCGGCGAGTACATGACGAACGCATTCGAAAGGCGATCGCGCTGGGCCGCGAACAGCCACGACAGGTGATCGTTCGGGGGGTAGAGCAAGGTTCCTGGATGCTGCTCGCCCCACGCGACGAGCCAGTCGATGAGCGCCTGCGGCTGGGCGAGCGGCGGATGCACGAGCTTCTCGGTGACGTGCTTCGAGAAGAGCGCGCGTCCCTTGCGGCTCTCGTCGGCCATCACCACCTCGATGCCGTGCCTGCCATAGCAGCGCGCCGCGGCTAGCGTGCCGTAGTAGTCGGCGCCGAGCAGCAGGACGCGCTTGGTGAGGCTAGTCATGGAAGCGGCTCTTCAGCTTCAAGAACTGCGTCTCGAAGTACCGGAAGCTCACCTCGGCGAACGCATACGTGATGGCGATGCCGCCCACGATGACTGCGGTGTTGAGCGCGAGCTTCGTCGTGGTGTCCATCGTCATCTGCATCTTCGTGATGCGCGGCACGAGCCAGATTACGAGCACCCAGTGGAAGATGTACATGCCGTAGCTGACCTTGCCGCAGGCTACGAGCGGCCTCCACGACAGGAAACGACGCATGCGGTCGCTGATCACGTCGTCGGCGCACATCGAGATGGCGCTCGCGAAGAACACCGCGAGGATCACGTAGCCGACGGCCATGATGCGACGGTCGTAGTCGTTGAGGCCGTTGGCGAGCACGTAGAGCCCGCACAGCGCGAGCGCCGTCGAGACGAGGATCGGGAAGCGCAGCCGGCGCCACGCGACCGAAATGGGATGCGAGATCTCGCGCTGCGTGACCGCGACGAACGCGCCGCTGAGGAGGCCGTCGGCGCGCGTGAAGGTCGCGCGGTAGACGAACTTCGCGATGCCCTCGGGTCCGTGGAACCACTGCTGGAACACCGGGATCTGCGCGCCCTTGAAGACCATGAACGCACGGAGCAACACGACCGCGGGGATCAGGATCACGATGGTGAGCACGAGCCGCTTGCGCGAGACCATGACCGCCACGATCGGCCAGACGAAGTAGAACTGCTCCTCGATCGCGAGCGACCAGAAGTGCGCCGTCCAGCGCAGCACCTCGTCGTCGAACGCGAGCGTGTAGTTCTGCATGTAGACCCAGTACGACGGGCCCGGGACCCACGCCGACGTGCCCTCCAGGGCGAGCGCCACGATGGTGCCCACGATGATGAACGCGTAGTAGAGCGGGAAGATGCGAAGGACACGGCGCATCCAGAACATCTTGAGGCGCGAGCCCGTCGCTCTCTTCGACGGCGCGACGAGGCCGCGCGTGATGAGGTAGCCCGACAGCACGAAGAAGAGGTCGACGCCGATCCAGCCCGACCAGAGGAAGGCGTGCGCACGCACCGCGAGCTTGTCGACCAACGTGACCGCGGTGGCCGGGTCGTCACCGGGGAAGGTCCACGCGAAGTGGAACACGAGCACGAAGAGCACGGCGAGGCCGCGCATGCCGTCGAGCGTCGGGATGGCGCGGGCCTCCGCTCCCTTCAGGGCGGCCTGCGCCGAAGGCTCGAGGTCGGCCGGCTCCGGCGGCGCGTCGGGTGAGAGCGCCGCGAGCGACTCGCCGTCCCTCACCACCTTGCGGAAGCTGAGGCCGATGACGAGGCCGAAGACGAGGACCATCACGATGTCGATCGCGACGAGACCCAGCGGAAGCGTCTTGCCGAGCTCGTTCAAGGAATCAAAGAGGGTGTCGCCGTCGACCATGTCGCGGCCGATGACGTCGCGACGAGCGACGGGCGCGCTGCCGCGCAGGCGCATGCCGTTGGGCAGCGTCTCGAAGCCGAGGCTCGCCATGTAGGCCTCGTCGACGGGCGTGACGTCGACGGTCTCGACGATCAGGTCGGAATTACGCTCACCGAGGCTGTACTCGTAGTCCCACTTGTCGTGGCCGGGCGAGAAAACGCCGCGCGGCGCGAGCTTGGCGACGTGACGGTCGTTCTTGCCGAGGAGATCCTCGGTCGGGCGCTGCGCGAAGTACGGCGTCGCGCCGGCGGCCGCCACCGCCATGCGGAGCTCCGGAGGCGTGGTCTCGCGGATGAGGATGCCGAGGCGCGTGTAGTTCGCCTCATCCTTGTATTGTGCAGCATTCTGCGCAGCCCAGCGGGCGAGCGGCAGGAAGTGCGCGGGCAGCCAGACCAGCGCCATGAGCACCACCGCCGCCGCAGCGAGCGTGCGCTGGCTGGAGAAGCGCCGCCGCAGCGCGACGAAGCCGTCGGCGACGCCTTCCCTGAGATCCTTGAAGCGCAGCAGCGCGCCGAGGAACACCCACGCGCCGCCCATGCCCACCGCGATCTTGCTGAAGGTGATGGTGGCGGCGATGCCGGTCTCGGGGAACTTCTTCGCGTAGACGTTGAGCGCGAACAGCGTGAAGCCGCAGAGGATCAGGCCGAGCGAGAGGCGGCGCACGAAGAAGGCGCTGTTCGTGCCGTTCGCGCTACGGACCTCGCCATTGCCGAGCGCGTCGACGAGGCGCCCGAGCACCACCGCAACCAGCACGATGAGCGCCGGCATGCCGATGCACATGTAGCGGTTGGCGTAGAGCATCCACTCCCACGCATCGCCGCCGACGTAGGTCGCGTAGGCGATCTGACCAACGAAGAGCGTGCCGAGCAAGACGAGGCGCCGGAGCTGCACGTCCTTGTAGAAGTCGCGGCGGAGGCCGGTGACGCTGGCGAACACGATGCTGATCGGCACCGCGAGGTGCAGCGCCAGCACCTCGAGCGCCACGAACGCGCCGCGCTTGATGCGATGCAGCGGGTTGATCTTGTAGAGCTTCAGGAAGTACGTGTTCGGCAGCGACTCGTGAAAGTAAGACTTCCGGAACACGGTCTGCCCGCCGACCGCGGTGAGCGCGAATACGCCGATGCACGCCGCGAACAGCCAGCGCTTGTTCTTCGTGGTGAGAAAGCCGTAGAGGCAGATGAGGCCGACCGGCACCACCGAGTCGCTGCGTATGAGGAGCGCGCCGGCGGTGAGCGCGCCCATCGCGATGGAGCGCGGAAGGCTGAACTGGTCCTCGTTCTCGAGCACCAGCCAGAGCAGCGTGTAGACGAACAGCGCGAGGGCGCCGACCTCCATGCCGCGCAGCGTCCAGAAGACGAGTGGGTAATCGAAGAGCGTCGCGGCGAGCACCGCGACGGGCACCCATGCGGCGGTGGTGATCTTGCGCGCGATGCGCGCGGTCACGAACCCCGTCATCAGCATGACGGCGACGCCGCTCAGCATGATGAAGAGCGAGATCTTCGACTCGGACAGACCGAGCTTGTGAGCGACGCTCATCCACAGCACCCAGAGGAGATTCGTGAATCCCTCGATGGGCGGCTCTCCGATGTTCCACACGAAGCCATGGCCGTCGGCCAGGTGGCGGGCGTAGCGCATCGAGATCATCGCGTCCTCGAAGAGGACGAAGTACCGCGTCCCTCCGATCACGAAGCTCGTTCGGAGAATGAACAGCAGGTAAAACGCCAGCGCTGCCGCTGCGACCCACAGACGTGCACGCGATGTCGAGCTTTTCACCTGACCCGCGACGTTACGATGGTTACGGGTCTGCCGTCACCAGCCCGGTCAGCTCGTCGAGCATCTCCTGGGCGTTCTTGAAGCGCTCCGCGGGCCTACGACGCAGTGCCTTGCCGACGATGCGCTCGAAGCCCTTGGCGACCTCGTCGTCGCGGCCGGTCGAGAGCGGTCGCGCTTCCTGCTGGAGCTTCTCGCGGAGG
>JAYTOQ010000239.1:0-15007 GCA_043747665.1 Polyangiaceae bacterium
CCCTCACCGGTGCGAACGAGCGCGCGCGCGCCCTTGGCGGTGCTGACGCTCGCGCCGGCGCCGAGCGGCGTGCCGGAGAGCGCCTTCACGTCGCCGCTCGCATCGTTGACGGTGACGTCTCCCGCCGCGAGATCGAGCCGCGCGCCGATGCTGCGCGCCTTTCGCGGCGCGGTTGGTCGGAAGACGACGAACAAGATGATCGCGATGGTGGCGATGACGCCTGCGGCGCCGAAGAGGATCGTGCGCAGCGGGATCCGCATCTTCGACGCGGGAGGCGGCGCGTTCGCGGGGTGGTCCTGCATGCGGAACGGTCCGCCTTGCGGCGGCGGCTGCTCGCCGGGGTGCGGCGCCCCCTGAACGTTCGGCGCGTTCGGCGCGAAGTTCGGCGCGTTCGGCAGCTTCGCGGCGGTGCCGGGGAGCGGAGGCGGCGGCGTGGCGATGCCGGGCGGATTTGTGCGCTGCACAAAATGCGGCGGGCGCGCCGTGACGTTCGGTGACGGCGGGCTCGGCGCACCGGCGTCGGGCCGCGGCGGAATGGCCGCGGTGATCGGCGCCGTCTCGACGACCGGCACGTCGGCGGCGGCGGCGGCAGCAGGCGGCGGCGGGTTCGAGGGCGTGGATTTTCCCGGCGGCGCGTTCGAATCGTTCATGGTCGGCCTCGGAGCTACGTGCTCGCGGCGGGAAGGATCTCGATGGACGTCACCGGCGACGGTGGTCGCCCGTGATCCGCATCAACGCGACAGCCGCCGCGCCCCTTACACCCCCGCGTCGAACGCGTTCGAAACGTCCGAGAGTCCGAGGCTACAAGAAAGCCCGGGAGGGGGTCAGCTTTCGGGCAGCGCCCGATTCGAGCCGGTCGAGCCAGGGACCGGCGGCATCGAGCCCTGAGACGGAGGCGCGGATGCCGAGTGAGGCCCAGAGTGCGGCGCGGGGGGGCTGACTGAAATGACCGAGACCACGGGCGGCGGCGCCGTCGTCAGCCCCGGGACCCACGAGTCGAGGCCGAGCGGCGCGAAGATCTCGCGTCCGATCGAGGAGAGTGGCTGCAGCTTGCTCACGAGCTGCTCCTTGCGCAGGTAGATCTCCTCGCGGCGACCGCCCTCGCTCTCCTGCTTCAGCGACAGCTCGAACTCGTTGGGGCTTCGCTTGGCGATCTCGCGCACCGTGGGCGCGAACATCGTGACGAGACGCACCACGAACGGGATCACGAGGCCCCCCTCGAACACGGGAGTGCCGTCGAGGCTCACGGTGACGAGCTGCTCCTTGTGCTCGAGCGCCTCGCGGCTCGCCAGACGAAGGGCCTGCCACACGCGGTCGAGCGCGTCGAGGTCGCTCGTGCCGAGCTGACCGCTGAGCGCCTCGGAATTGGCGTGGCCGGGATGCTCGACGGTACCGCTGAGGCCGGCCTCGGTGCGGCGGAGCGCGAACTGCAGCGCCTCCTTCTCGGCGAGCTTCCTGCGGATGACGAGCCCGAATGCGTCGTCGGCGAGATCGAACTGGGTGATCACCCACTCGTCGACGTTGACCTGCTTGGGCGTGACGGTGCCGCGCAGCCAGCTCTTGTCGACGCCAACGAGGAGATCGACGCCCTGCGCCAGCTCGGAGATCTTTCGCGGCAGCGCCCAGGCCGCGACCTTGTGCGTGCCGAGGTTGAACGCGGTCTGGATGCCGTCCGGGTTGTCGAACACCGCGCTCATGTCGGTTCGCGCGCGGCCGTCCTTGCCGTCGGGGGTCAGCCTCATCGAGACCTTGGTGGCCAGGATCGGGAGCTTGGCGACCTTGAGGAAGCCTTCGAGCTGCTGCCGCTGCTCGGCGACCCGCCGCTCGTTCTCCGTGCGGCACTGCATCGCCTCGCGCTCGCTCGCGCCGATGGTGACGCGGCGATGCTCGTCGACGTAGCTCGAGGCGAACTGCGCGACCTTGTGCGCGTATTCGAGCGCGTGCGCGTGCTGCACCTTCTGCGCGGTGTCCTGCACGGCCCGCATGACCACGGTGTGGAACTGGTCGAGCGCTTCGAGTCCCTTCACACGGCCGGCGGCGAGCTCTTCGCTCTGTCTCGTCAGCTCGCGCGCATCACTCTCGAGTTGCACGATCCGCGTTGCCGCCGTCATGAAAACTTCGAGAGTCGCCAGGAAATTGTATCCGAGCGGGAACGGCGCCGAGTCTCCATAAAGGAAGCGCATCGTCCAGACACGATATCATGGCTTGGTGCGAAGGGTCGTTTCGCTGCTGTTCATCGCCGTCCTCGTCATGGCGACGATGGGCTGCCGGCCGCGAAGCGACGGGGTTTTTGCCCTTTCGCGGTGGTCCGCCGAGCTCCCCGGGAGGCACGAGCCGCTCGACGTGACGCTGCCTGCGCACCTCGATGCGTTCCTGCCCCGTGGCCCCGCCGAGTACGTGCTGCGGACGAGCGTCGACGTGCCGGAGGCGATGCGGGGCCTCCCGTTGACGCTCGCCATCGCGCACATGCCGGCCGTCGCCACGCTGAAGGTCGACGGCAACCAGGCGGTCCCGGTCGACGCCAGCACGTTCGACTCGTATCGCTCCACCGGACCGCTGCGGTGGCGCATCCCCGAGGACGCGAGCCGGGACGGGCGCCTCGATCTCGAGCTCCACGTGAGCCATCGATTCGTGCGGAGCGCGTGGATCGACTCGGTACCGGAGCTCTCGTCGCATCCGCTGGGAGGCGCCGGTCTCGCGGCCGTGCAGTCGTTCAACACGATGTCCGCGATCGGCGCGCTCGCGGCGGCGCTGTTCGTCGCGTTCTTCTACGCGGTGCTCTTCCTGTCGTTGCGCGACAAGCGGCGCGCCTCGTACGGCTGGTTCGCGCTCGGTGCGCTGTGCGGCCTCCCCTACCCGGCGTTCCTGCTCGGGATCTCGCAGCCGCTGTTCGGCGTCTACGAGGGGCCGTTCATGATGGGCTTCCTCGTCCTGGGATCGCTCGCGGCGATGGCCTTCTCGCGCGCGTACGTGAACGCGCCGCCGCCGAGCCGCGCGTGGATCTTCGTGTTCCTGGCGGCGGTCGTCGTGGCGGTGGTGGCGCGGAGCCCGTTCGTCTCGATCCTGGTCATGGGCCCGGTGGTGGTGGCGATCACGCTGGCGGGCGTGCTGGCGCAGGTCCTGTTCCTCGTGCGCCTGGTGGGGAACGCGCGCGCGGGGGCGGTGCCGCGACCGCCGGCGATGATCTACTTCATCGCGTTCGCATGGCCCGCGACGGTGCTGCTCGGTCTGCCCGACATCCTCGCGTGGCTGGGGCAAGGCGAGCCGAGCTACGGCATCCGCACGGCGTGCCTGGGGATCATGGGAATATCGCTCTATCAAGCGTTGGCGCTGTCCCGCGAGCACCTCGTCTCTCTGAAGCGCGCCGACGAGCTGAACGTGGAGCTCGGCGAGCGCGTGAAGCTCCTGCAGGTGAAGCATCGCGAGGTGGAGCTGCTCAACGACGAGCTGCGGCGACAGATTGCGGCGCGGTCACGCGAGCTCGCCGAGAAGCTGTCGCGCATGGAGGACGAGGAGATCTCGCCGCCGCCGGTGCTCGAGAAGGGCACCGTCGTGGAGAATCGATACCGCGTGATCAAGGAGCTCGGCTCGGGCGGCATGGGCACCGTCTATGAGGTCGAGCGCATCACCGACGGCAAGCACTTCGCACTGAAGGCGCTCGCCGGCGGCGGCGACGCCCAGGCGCGAGCGCGATTCGCGCGCGAGGCGCAGATCGTCGCGAACGTGAATCACCCGAACGTGGTGTCGATCGTCGACGTCGACGTCGCCAAGAGCGGCTTCATCTTCCTGGTGATGGAGCTCGTCGAGGCAGGCACCACGCTGAGCGACGTGCGACGCCGGAATCGCGACGTGCCGTGGACGCTGGGCGTGCTCGCACAGGTGGCCGAGGGCATCGACGCCATCCATGGCGCAGGGATCATCCATCGCGATCTCAAACCGGGGAACATCCTCCTCTCGCGCGGCGCCGACGGCCGGAAGCCGCTCGTGAAGATCACCGACTTCGGGATCTCCAGCCTCGTGCCGGACGGAACGCGCATCTCGGCGATGGAGCGGGCGGCGATGGTGGCCTCGTCGTCGCTGCCGGATGCGCACGAGCTGCTCGATCCGTTCGCGGCGGCGCGGCGAGCCCCGGAAGGCACGCCGGCGGTGCGGATCTCGGACCTCGAGGCGACGCGCAAGAAGAGCGTGAAGCTGGTAGCGCCCGCGCCGGGACCGCTGGACCGCGACTCGGGCCTCGTCACGAGCGCGCGGCCCGACATCCTCCTCGATCTCGAGTACCAGCCGGCGCTGCCCATCGATACGGGGAGCCTCGCGACGGAGAAGGTCGCGACGAGGCCCGTCGTTGCCGCGGCGGGAGCGGCGGGAGCGGCGGGAGAGACGGGAGCGGCGGGAGGCGAGCACACGAAGCAGGAGGGCGCGGTGGAGCGAGCGCGCGGCTCCGATCGACCGGCCGCGCCGGCGACGCCGCCGGTCGCGCCGCGAACGCCGAGCGGTCCTAGCTCGCCGTTGACGGAGACCGGCCTCATCTTCGGCACGCCGCAGTACATGGCGCAGGAGCTCACCACGGGCACGAAGAACGCGACGCGTGCGTCGGACGTGTTCAGCCTCGGCATCATCGCGTTCGAGGTGCTGACCGGGAAGCGTCCTTTCCCCGAGGCGCCGGTGAGCGCGAAGCTGAGCGGGCGCGCGCTGCCGAGGCCCATGCCGTTTCGCGCGGCGATCCCGACGCTGCCGCTGGAGATCGCCGAGCTGCTCGACCGCGCGATGCAGCACGACCCACGCACTCGGCCGACCGCCAACGAGATGGCGATCGGGCTCCGCGAAGCCGCGGATCGACTCGCTCGCTGAGCGCCACCAACGCGACCGGCGCGGGGCAACGCTCAGGTCGCGTCGATCAGCTCGCGGAGTCGCGCTGCCGCGTGGCCTTGACCGCGGCCAGGATGCCGCCGCCGAGGATGATGAGCGCCCCGACGACGATCCACGGGACCGGCGCATGGCAAAGGACCGCGCCGTAGATCAGGCCGCCGAGAACGACCACGATTCCCCCGAGATAGATTCCAAACGACATACGTGGCGGGGGCGGCTGCACGAACGGGTCCAGCGCGCGATCTGCCTGCGTCGCACCCATTCTCGCGCTTCGCGCGCGCGGATCGCCGAAGCCGCAACGAGGCACGGCGGCTTGGCGACGCCATAGCGCCGCAATCGGAGCGCTGCTCCGCTCGTCCGCCTACAGCGCCTCTATTCGTCCTTCGCCTCCTTCACGTCCTTCACCGCCAGCTTTCGCTCTCCGCTCTCGAAGAAGACCGTGACGCGGTCCTCCTCGACCGCGATCACCACGCCGACGCCGAACTTGGGGTGCTCGACCGCCTCGGAGACCTCGTAGTGCGCGGTCGGCGAGTAAGGCTTGGTGGTCTTCGCCGCCGCGACCATCTCGCGCCACGAGTCGGGCTGCCTGGCGGTGCGATGGCGGATCGGCTTGTTGCCGACGGTCTGATCGTGGAGCGCGCGGAGGAGCTTCACGCGGAAAGCCGCGAGGCGCGCTACCGGGCCGCCCTCTTCCCACACGTCGGACGCAGAGGCGCCGACACGCGCGCGAAGGCCCGCGACGCGTTTGGCGGTCGCCGCCGAGAGCGGCTTCTTGCGGCGCATGCCGGTCTTCGTGTCGTCCTCGACATCGAGGCGGGCGAACGCGAGGAGGTCGCGCACCTCGGCATCGAGCTTGCCCTTCGCAGCGCCGAGGATGCGTTCGAGCTTCCCGCAGACCTGCTCCGGCGAGCCCATGTCGGCCTGGTGAATCTCTTCGATGAGCAGCGCCGCGAGCAGGCGAATGTCCTCGGGGTAGCGTTCGAAGAGGATCCGCCAACCGTCCTGCACCGGAAGGTCGCCGACCTCGCCGCCCATCCAGATGACATGGAGGATCGCGCGGTCCTCGGCGGCGTCGGAGAGCTCGAAGCTGTCGTCCGCGTCCATGTCCTCGAAGAGCCGTTCGTCCGTCATGGCGCCGAGACTACCGCGGACGCGCGAGCCACGCCTTCACCGCGACGTCGATGTCGACATCCTCCGCATCGATGTCGATCGCCACCGGGGCGCCGACGGCGCGATCGAGCGCGCGCTTCGCGTAGCCGCGCACCAGCGGATACGGATGCGTGAGCTGGGATGCGAGGATCGGAATGGCGGGCTTCGAGCGGGCCTCACCGAGGAGGTAGAACGCCACCGCCTGCTCGTGCGGCTTTCCGCGCTCGGCGGTGGCGAGCAGCACGTTCGCGTCGAGCGCGCCGTAGAGCAAGCGCAGCACGTCGCGATCGAACGGACGCTTCCACCACGTCTCCATCGTGGTCGCGAGCGACTCCACGGTCTTGTCTGCGTGGCAGAGCGCGCACTCCATGGGGCGATCGAGCAGCACACGCTGCGGATCGTTTGGCGACCCGATGCGGTGATAGCGGGAGAGCGTCCCGTCGAGCGCCAAGTTCTTCTTCGGCATGTGGCACGAGAGGCAGCGCCCTCCGTCGCCGGCCGGGTCGTGATGAGCGTGCGCCCGCAGGGCGTCGGCCGAGGCATAACGCTCGTGGCACCTGGTGCAGAGCGCGTCTTGTTGCACGGCAACAAGGGCGCGGAGCTCGGCGGTCGCGTCGGGCCGATGCGGATCATGGCACTCGACGCACGAGAGCTTGGACGCACACGCCCCGAGCATCATGTCGCGCGCTTCGCCGGAGTTGATGTGGCTGCCGCCAGCGTTGCCGTGACGATTGCCGCCTTCCCACGTCGGCTCGTAGCCCGAGAACAGCACCTGATGACAGCGCGCGCAGGTGCGGTTGATGCGCGTCGCGCGCAGCTGCGCCGGTCCTTCGTTGGCGGGCGCCGGGAGCTTCACGGAGAAGAGCGCGCTGCGCGGCTCGAGCGCGGGCAGCTTCTGCGGATCGCGCACGTGCTCGGCGGACCCGAGATGGCAAGCCTCGCAGCCGATGCCGAGCTCGACGAGATGCTCGCGACGGAACGCGGTGCGCGTCGCGGCGATGGCCTGGAGCGGCGTCGGATGCGAGCGCTTCACGCCGATCCGCGCCAGCTCGCTCTCGAGCGCCGACGACAGCGCCGGCGCGTCGGTGACCACCCACTCCGCGCGCTTGTCGCGCGGGAGGAGCGGGTCGACGACCTCGCCCTGGTACGGCTTCGCGGCGGGGCCGGCGAGCGCGCCGAGCACCGTCGAGAGATACGCGGGGGTGTTGTGGCAGAAGATGCACGTCTGGTTCCATACCGGCCCGGCATGCAGGCCGGGTCGCTCCTTCACCATGACCGAGTAGCCCTTGTAGCGAAGCGCGCCGGGTGCTCCCGCTCCCGCTCCCGCTCCCGCTCCCGCTCCCGCTCCCGGCGCCGCTCCCGCTCCCGGCGCCGCCGGCGCGAACACCCAGCTCACGGGAAGAACGAGCTCCTCGGGCGGGCTCGAGAGCGGCGCTGCGTCGACGCGCGCGGACGCGACGAGCACGCCCGCGTAGTCCTCGCGATGATGACCGCCGATGACGCGCGTGAGGCGGTAGGTGCCCGCCCCGAACCGCTTCGATTGGATGGAGATGAACCGCGCTCCACCCACCGTCTCGAGGCGCGCGGTGTCGTCCTTGAAGCGGAACGTGGTGCCGTCGAACGGCCCCTTGATGTCCGCGAGGGCCGGCTCGCGCGTCATGTTGTGCATCGGGGAGGCGAGCCACGTCCGCACGCGCTCCGCATGGCACTTCGCGCAGGCCTGCGTGCCCGCGTAGTCGGCGAAGAGCACGTTGCTCGACACCTCGCCGCTGCCACTCGGCCTGCCGGTTCTGCTCTCTCTGCTCTGGCCCGCGCTGACGGCGAGCCTTGTTTCTTGACCTCCGCACGACGTGAGCAGTGCCGCGAGGGCAGCGAACAGAACGCACGCGGCGAATG
Organism: Polyangiaceae bacterium; assembly: GCA_043747665.1. Classification (GTDB taxonomy): domain Bacteria; phylum Myxococcota_A; class Polyangia; order Polyangiales; family Polyangiaceae; genus Labilithrix. The sequence goes on from JAYTOQ010000239.1 coordinate 7,912, forward strand.
CGATGTTCGCGCCGCTCGCCGTCTTCAGGCGAGCCATTCGCCGGCGCGCATCAGGATGCGCGAGTGCTCGTGCAGTCGCTCCATGTAGCCGCGACGGAGCTCCGGCGTACGGATCATCGCCGCCCGGGCCAGCAGCCGCTCGCGCGCCATCTGGATCGCCTTCCTGGAGCCCTCGATGTCCCCGCGTGCGCGGAGACCTTCGGCGTAGCCGATGTGGATGAGCGCCTCGCCCTCGACGGTTCCGCCGTACGTCTCCAGGATCTCCATCGCCTCGGCGCCGGCCTCGTAGGCGCCCTTCGCGTCGCCCAGGTCGATGCGCATCAGCGCGACGAGGCCGAGCGCGGCGGCGCGATAGGGCGGCGCGCCGTCGAGGAGCGGCAGCGCCGCCATCGCCTCGACCGCCGCGGTGACGTGATCGCGTCCGAGATGGATGGCGCCGGCGCGATACACCCGCGCGAGCCCTTCGCCCAGCGGGTCCTGTTGCTTCGCGAAGCCCTCCGCGGCCTCGGCCAGCGTGCGGACCGACTCGTCGGTGCGCAGCGAGCGGCTGTAGAACTGACCGAGATGGAGCTTCGCGCGGTTCACGACCGTGTGGAGCCCGAGGCGCTCCGCCGACGTGATGGCCTCGACGAGCATGACCTCCGACGCGGCGAACGCGCCGAGCTGCAGGAGCGCGAAGCCTGCGTTGTCACGCTGCACTGCAGCATTGCGCAGGTCTCCGACGACCTCGAAGCACGTGACCGCCTCCTTCGCGAGCGACGCAGCAGCCTCGATGTCGCCGAGCCACATGGCGCGCGCGACGCGCGACGAGAGCGCAAACGCACGCGCCGCGGGCTCCCGGTCGACAACGTCCACCGCGTCACGCTCCACGCGGGAGATGAGCGCATCGCCCACGTAAAAGCCGCCGGACACCACGAATCGCTGGGCGATGCGCGACATCGACACCACACGTGCCGCGGTCATCGGAAGGGCCTTCTCCTCCTCGGGCTCGAGCTCTCGCACGCGTCGCGCCAGGAGCTCGGCCTCGACGACCAGCCCGAGCGTCATCGCTGCATCCACTCCCTCGGCGACCGCGACGTACCAGTCGTCGCTGCCGTGGAGCAGCTCGGTCGTCGCGCCCCGTGCATGTTGCAGTGCAGCATCGTGATCACCTGCCCAGCGCGAAGCCTCGGCAAGGAGCAGGCGCAGCCGGCCGAGCTCCTCGCCGCGCGCCCCGGCGCCGATGGCCCGCTCGGCACGGCTGCGCGCAGCAGTGAAGTCGTTGCCCTCGAGCGCCTGCACCGCGGCGCGCGCGTAGTAGGTCGCGGCCTGGTCGAGCGCAGCGCCGCGCTCGAAGTGTTCGGCGAGGACCATGGGCTCGTGCTCGCCGGCCTCGGCGAGCCACTCGCCGCCGAGCTTGTGACCGAGCGTGCGGTCGTCGGCGGTGAGCATCTGATATGCGGCGTCGCGCACGAGCGCATGCCGGAACTGATACTCGTGCTCGGACGGAAAGCGCGAGACGTCGCGTCGCTGCACGATCTCTTGCCGCGTCAGCTCCGAGAGCCAGTCGTCGACCTCGCTCGCCTTGTAGTCGCCGCCGGTGAGCGCGAGGAGACCGCCGCGCCAGAACACCTCGCCGAACACGCTCGCCGCCCGCAGCACGCGGCGCGCCATCGGGTCGAGCCGCTCGAGGCGTGCCTCGACCATCGCGAGCACCGTTCCGGGCAGCGACCACGGCTCGACGTGGGGCAGGCTTCCCGAGCTCGCGGCCGCCGGTGGCGGCACCGTTGCACCGGAGCGCGCGGGCGCGAGGCCCGCTCCCTCTGCGTATGCGCGAATGAGCTCCTCGAGGTAGAACACGTTGCCCGCTGCGCGATCGAGCAGGCGCGCGCACTGCGCAGGATCGAAGTCCTCGCCGAGCACCTCGCGCACGAGGCGCTCGCCGGCGCGGCGCACGAGCGGGCCGAGGCGGATCTCCTGCAGGCTCCGCTGCTCCCAGAGGTTCGGGAAGGTCTCGTGCACCTCGCCTCGCGCGATGGCCAGCACCATGAAGGGCCGCTCGCTCGCGGCGCGGAGCGCGGAATCGATGAACGTGACGCTGGGCAGATCCCCCCAGTGCAGGTCCTCGAGGACCACCACGAGCGGGCCCGATGCAGCCTCGGCGAGCACCAGCTCGCAGAACGCGCGACGCATCTGATCGCCCATCAGCATCGCATCGTGACGGGCAGTGCGGAGCTGCACGCTGTTGCCGTCGTTGAAGTGCACGCTCGCGATCTCGCCGATGAACTCCGAGATGCGCGTGACGTCGATCTCGGGGATATGCCGGCCGATACGCGCGCGAAGCTTCTGCTGGCGCACGACTAGCGGCTCCGCGCCGCTGATGCCCGCGGCGCGCCGGATGAGGCGCGCGAGCAGGCTGAACGGCGACCCTTCGCTCATCGGATCGCCGCGAGCGAGCCACGTCTCGACGCCGGCGAGCTCGCCGACCCGTCGCAGGAGCTCGGTCACCATGCGCGATTTGCCCGCTCCCGCCTGCCCGGTGAGGAGCACCGCGCGCGCCACGGGCTCGTCGATGCACTCCTCGAAGGTGCCGATGAGGGTCGACAGCTCGCGCTCGCGTCCCACGAACGGTGTCGGCTTGCCGAGGAGCGTCCGCGCCTTCGCATCGCGTTCGCGAAGGCCGCGAATGAAGAGACCGCGATCGTCGCCGCCGACATCGAAGCGCATGTCGAGGAGACCGGCGGTGGTGTCGTCCAGGAAGACCGGGCTCTCGCCGTGCATCGTCTCCTCGGTCATCCCGCGCTGACGCGCGCGGGCGCTCGCCATGATCGCCGCCGCACGCTCGATGACGTCACCCACCGAGCTTCGCCCGGTCACCGTCGCGAGACCGGTCGCGAGCGCGACGTGCGCGCTGATGAGATGCGAGCGCAGGGCCAGCGCGCAGCGCGCAGCATGCGTGGCCTGATCGCTGGCCGCGCCCTTGCCCGAGAGTGTCACGACGATCGAGCCGTCGGCGAGCGTCTCCGCCTCGGCACCGAAGCTCGCGACGATGGCCCGCGGATCAAAGGAGGCCGCGAGCGTCTCCATGACGTTCGGCGGCCCATACTCCTCGCCGGGCTCGGGCGGCGGCACCGATGCCATGACGACGCTGACGAGGCGCCGTTCGCTGCCGGTGAGCGCGCGCATGGCAGGAACGCTTGCGCGCTGCGCGGGTCGGTCGACGACCTCCTTGAACTGATCGAGCTCGCGCAGCATCGCCGCGCCGTTGGTCGGTCGTGCGGTGACGTGCTTCGAAAGCATGCGCGTGACGAGGTCGTCGAGCGCGGGCGGGATGTCGAAGCCGGCGTCGCGCAGGGTGATCGGCGTCTCGAGGAGGATCTTCGCGAGCAGCGCCGCGATGTTGTCGCCCTGGAAGACCGGCTTGCCGGCGAGGCACTCGTAGATGACGGCGCCCATCGAGAAGACGTCGGCCCGCGCGTCGATCTCGCGGTTGCCGCGAGCCTGCTCGGGCGCCATGTAGCCGGGCGTACCGACCATCACGCCGCTGCGGGTCGACGGACGGGAGGCATGAAGGAGGCGCGCCACGCCGAGGTCGAGGAGCTTGAGCTGATCGAAGTTGCCGTTCGGCAAGAAGAGGTTCGACGGCTTGATGTCGCGATGAACGATGCCGCGCTCGTGCAAGACCGCGAGGCCCTCGCACGTGCGCCGCGCGACGGTGAGCGTCTCGTGCAGCGTGAGACCCGACCGCGAGAGGCGCTCGCCGAGGTCCTCGCCCTCGAGCCACTCCATCGCGATGTAGGGACGGCTTCCCTCGGCGATGCCGTGCGCCACGTACTTCACGATCCGCGGATGGCTGACCTCGGCCAGGAGCTGCGCCTCGCGCCGGAAGCGCTCCGTGTCTCGCGACGAGGCGTGCAGGACCTTCACGGCGACCGCGCCGCCGGTCAGGCGATCGCGAGCGCGAAAGACCTCGCCCATTCCGCCCGAGCCGACGAGCTGCTCGATCTCGAAACGGTCAGCGATGACTTGGTTGCCGATCACGGACCGAGAGTAGTGGCGTCGAGGCCCTTCTCGATGGACTTTTCGAGGCGCACGACCATCCGCCGCACCAGATCGCGATCCTCGGCGAAGACGGCGTGGCCGGTGTCGGGAATCACCTCGAGCTCGGCGCCGGGGATTTCGCGGGCGAGGACCTCCGCATTGCGCAGCGGGATGAGCGCGTCATCAGAGCCGGCGACGATCACCGCGGGACAGCGGATCTTGCGCAGATGACGCGTCACGTTGTGGGTGGACGCCGCGAAGCAATGGGCCGCGAAGGTGGCTGCGCTCGTGGGGTCGTCGCGCATCGCGCTCGGCCAGTCGCGGAAGATCTCGCGCGCTCTCGACCACTTCGATTCGGGCAACAGCAGGCGACCGAGGTTTTTTGCAGCGCGCGGCCCGCCGAGAGGAATCGAGAGCAGGCGACCGAGCGCCCGCATCTCGGGAAGCGCGCCGAGGAGGAATCCGGAGGTGGTCGCGATGAGGACGAGCCCGCGCACGCGCGACGGATGTCGCAGTGCAACATGCTGCGCGATCATCCCGCCCATCGAGATTCCGACCACGAACGCCGCGTCGACTCCGGCATGATCGAGGACCGCGACGACGTCGTCGGCCATCGTACCCATGGTCCAGACCCCTCCGGGCTTGTCGCTCTTTCCGGTCCCGCGATTGTCGAGCGCGAGGACGTAGCGAGGTCGCGCCGGATCGGACGCCAGGAGGTCCGGAACGTCGAACCAGAAACGCGAGGAGAGCCCGAGCCCCTGGACGAGGATCACGGCAGGGCCGCGTGCCCGCGCGCTCGAAGGCCCGTGGACGGAGTAGTGGATGTGAGCCCCTCGAGAGAGCGCGATGGGCATGGTCGTGATGGATTCTATCGCCTACGCTCGATCCGAGACAGCGGGCAGGCGCGAGAATGACGGCGAAGAAGAGCGCAAGCTTGAAGGCGAAGAAGAAGAGGAAGGTGACCGCCAAGAAGGCGACCGCGCGCAAGCCGAGCAAGCCGAGCAAGCCGAGCAAGCCGAGGAAGAAGGCAGCCGCAGCACCCAAGGCGAAGGCCAAGGCGAAGGCGACAGTCGCGAAAAAGCGGGCAGCTCGCCCTCGCTCGAAGCCCGCGAAACCCCCGTCCGCGCGTCCGTCCGATCGCGCCCTGGCGACCGTCGCGCAGCTCCCGCAGGAGCGTGCGCTCACCGACGAGGAGCGGGACGCCATGGCGAAGTGCGCGCAGACCGCGCACGCCGTGCTCGCCGTGCTCGCGGGCGAACGCGATGACGACGGCGTACCCGCGACGATCGTCGCGTACATCGGTGGCTTCGTCGACGACATCCGCATGGGCCGGCGCGCCGAGCCCACCAGCCAGGACATACGTCTCGGTCTCGGCGTGCTCTGGGGCGAGCAGGTCCGAGCGCAGGTCGGCTGGCGCTGGGTGCATCTCTCCTATCCGAACGGCTTCGCCTCCTACGCTGTCGTCCCCGACGATCGCGCGTTCGCGTGCTTCCCGCTGAATCGCCTCACGGAGCTGATGCGATCGGACGCGGACGTGATGAACACGTCCGTGCCGCTGTTCGATTCGATCCGCGTCGGAGCGCTGCCCGCGCGGCGCGAGAACGCGTATCTCGTGATCGGCTGAGAGACGAGACGCGTGCGCTTCGTGCTGCCGTTGCCGCTGCCGTTGCCGTTGCCGTTGCCGTTGTCAGCCGTCGCCGGCGTCCATGGGCGGCGTCGTCGTGCCGCCACCCGCGGCCTCGGCAGCGATCCACGCGTCCATGAGCAGCTTCTGCGCGGCGGTGAGCGCCGGGCCGGAATGAATCGGCTTGATGTAGAAGCGGCTGCCCGCCCTCCCGTAGCCCGCGGCCTTGAACTTCGTGTACGTGGTGCCCTCGTCGGCGCCGAAGAAGATCGGCGCGCCGCCGGTGCCGCCGAGATGGCACGAGCCGCACGTTCCATTCACCGACGCATAGACGGCAGCAAAGGCCTGTTGCGGCGTCAGCTTCGTGCCGCCGCCGTCGCCGCCATCGGGCATCGGTGTGGACGTCATGGCTGGCGAGCCGTAGTCGATGACACGGCCTCGGATGGCATCGGGCGAGCCGTAATGCGGGTCGCCGTCGGAGCACGCGGCGAGGATGCCCGCCCCGCCCGACCACGCAAGCATGACGAACGCGATCGCCAGTCGACTCGAAGCCACGCGAAGAGTGGAGCACGGGCCGTGCCTCGTTGCGAACGCGACCAGGACGACGCGCGGCGCGCCACCTTGACGAAGCCGACGCGGCGCTCGCGTGATGCGCCGATCGCCCTACAAACGCCGCATCTCGAACGCGGGTGCCATCGGCTCTGGACCCGTGATCCACCAGAGGCGGGCAGTTGCCCCCAAGGCGCGCAACCACGGTGGAAGATCCTCGTCGTATGCCGCTGGACCGCTCCGTGCTTCGGTTTCGCGTCGCGATGACGAGGCGAGAATGACGGGACGTGCCGCGGCGCGCGCACGCTCTCTCGCACGGCTGTCCGGTGTCCTCGTGGTGATGGTCGTTGCGCTGCTCGCGCCGACGACCGTGCTCGCGAAGCCGACCGGGGCCGCCGCGGACAACCGCGGCTGGTCGAATCCGCGCGCGCTCGAGCTTGCCAAGGAGGCGATCGAGGCGAAGAAGGGGGGCAACGCGCAGCTCTGCGTGGAGAAGGACCAAGCGTCCCTCCAGCTTGAAGACCATCCGTACGTGAAGCTTCACCTGGCGTCGTGTCTCTCCGCGGTGGGCAAGCTGGTCGACGCGCTCAACAAGGCGAAGGACTCGCTCGGAGCGGGCATCCGCAACGGCGACGAGGACCTCCAGCGCTCCGCGCAAGCGCGCGTCACCGAGCTCCTGCCGCGCATCGCGCACGTGAAGCTGCTGCTGCCCAAGGAGTCCTCCGGCATCAAGGTGACGTTCGACGGCATCCCCGTGCGGCAGGCGCTCTTCAAGCAGCGCATTGCCGTCGATCCCGGTGATCACATCATCGACGCCGAGCGTGACAACAAGGGCGATCACGAGCTCTTCAAGGAGCGCATCACGCTCGCCCAAGGCGACGAGAAGACGATCGAGATCGTCCT
>JAYTOQ010000240.1:0-12007 GCA_043747665.1 Polyangiaceae bacterium
AGCCGCTCGAGGTCATGGGCGACGCCGAGCGCCGAGAGCGCATGCGCGGCTCCGTCGATGGTCGCAACGGCCAGCGAGGGAGACGCGCCCGCATCGGCAAGGAGCCGGCCGAGGCGCGCGCACGCATTGTAGAGATCGCGGGCGGGTCCCGGCCGCGCGAGGAGCTCGAGGACGAGCGCGCGCGGCGCGCCGGTGCTTATGATCGCGTCGCGATCGGCGCCGTGCAGGGCGTGCCTCGCGTCGTGCTGCCGCCACGCCACGAGCGCGCGCTCCTCGTCGAGAGCGGCGGCAGAACGCCGAGCGACGTCGTGAGCGACCATCGGACCGCGCGCGCTCAGAAGCCGTTGGCCTTGTTCGCGTCGGCGTCGGCGGGCTTGCCCGCGGTCGCCGCGGGCTTCGCAGGCGCACGTGCCGGAGCGGCGGCGGCAGGACGCCCGTAGCCAGCGCCGGTCGAGGCCTTCGCCCGCTCCGCGTCGCGCTTGCTCGCCACTCGATTGAGCTCGTTGAGCGCCTGCTGCGCGGGAGCAGCGTGCGAGGGCACGCTCGTGAGCTTCGCCAGCTTGTCGCGCGCGGGGTCGAGCTGGCCGAGGGCGATCTGGCAGCGAGCGGACTCGAGCGTCGCTTCGTTCCCGAGCCAGGTGCCGCTCGACCTCTGCGCGACGGCATCGAAGCGCGGAACCGCGGAGGCGCATCCGCCGTTGCCGTCCTTGACGGACTTCGCGGCCCAGAGCGCAGCGTTCTGATCGCCCGTGCGCGATGCGCTGTCGAACTGACGCGTGGCCTCCGCGAAGTTGCGCGAGCGATACGCGGCCATGCCGGCGGAGAAGCCGTCTTGCGGATCGGCCGCGCCCGACTTGGTCAGCGGCGGCGAGACGCTCTGGCCACGCGGCGCGTAATCGCGGTCCGCGCCACCGCCGCCGGCCGCATACGGCGCGCCGCCGGGAGCGGCCGCGTTCGCAATGTCCGACGGCGGGGCGGGCGCAGCGTATGCGCTCCGCGCCGCGGTCTTCTTCTCGGCGCGCGCCTGCCCCTCTTCCTTGCCGTCCTTGTTCTTGTCGCTCGTGTCGTCACCGGCGGCGAGCGCGCTCCCGAAGGCGGTCGTGTCATCCTTCGCATTACCGCGCGCCTTGCCGGCGGTGAGGCCGTCGACGAAACCGGCGTTGGCGTTCGGATCCGCGGGACCGCCGAACGCGAGCGCCCCGGCGGCGCTGGCGACCGGGCTTCCAAGCGCCGCGACGGTCGCGGTCGGAGGCGCCGTGACAGGCGCGGGCTGGTTCGGCCCATGCGCAGCGGCAGCGGCCTTGCTGTCGAGTGAGTCGTGCTCGTCGGGGCCGCCGGGCGCGGCGGCCGCCGGCTCACCGAGCTCCGTGACGGAGACCGAAGCTGCGCGCTCGCTCGAGTGTCGCGAACGGATCACGAATGCGCTCGTCCCGATCATGAGGAGGAAGACCGCGGCCATCGCCGTCTGCGGGCGCATTGCCCAGCTGCCTGCCCACGAGAGCGCGCGCGCGGCGCGGCTCTGCGGACCATGGTCGCCTTCGGCATCCGCGGCGCGGCTGCTGAAGAGCGGCACGACCTTCTGCGATTCCTTCTCCGCTTCCTTCACCGCCGCGAGGATCCGGTCCTCGAGCCCGTCGGGAACCTCGAGCATGGGCAGCGCCGCGAGGCTTCGCGCCCGACGCGTTCCCTCCAGGATCGGTCCGCAGCGAGCACACCCCGACACGTGGCGCTTGACCGCCGCGCTCGTGACCTCGTCGAGCTCTTCGTAGAGCTCGTCGAGGAGTAGGGGGTCGAACTTCTCGCAATCCATCGCCGTCTCGGTTTCTCTCTTCGTTGGTTCTTAGTAGGTTTAAGACTGAAATGCCGGCTCGCCAGGCGCTTTGCCGCGCTAGCGCAGCGCTCGAGCGTAGTCCTCGTATTCGGCGAGCGCCTCTTGGAGACGCTCGAGCGCGTAGCGCATGCGGCTCTTCACGGTGTTCTCGGGTACCCCGGTGATCTCGGCGATCTCCTTGAAGGGGAGATTGACCACCTCGCGCATGAGGAAGACCTCCCGCTGTTCGTCGGGAAGGGTGTCCACCGCACGCGCGATGCGCTCCTTCAGCTCGGTGCCCGTCGCCTCGCGTTCGACGCTGGCGCGCGGGTCCGCGGTCTGCTCACCGAGGGTCGGCCCGTCTCCATCCTCTCCGCTCGCCTGATCGAGCGATGGGTGCTTGCGGAGCGCGCGCTTCCGGAGCTGGTCGATGCAGAGGTTGCGCGTGATCGTGTAAACCCACGTCGTGAAGCGGGCCTCGTGCTTGAAGTCGGCAGCGTTCTGCACGACGCGCACGAAGGTCTCCTGAACGACGTCCTCCGCGAGCTGCGGGACGCGGACCTGACGGAACGCGAAGTTGAAGAGCGGCCCTTGATGCCTCTTCACGAGCAGGCCGAACGCCGCGCGGTCGCCCTCCTGATACCGGAGCATCAGGCTCTCGTCGGTGGGCTGAGGAGCCGGCCTTGCGCCGGGCGTCCGCGCGCCGCTCATCGAAGACATCCATTTCCTTGGGTTGGAGACGCGTCAGGAAACCGAAAGTTCTTCGGTCCGTGAAGTGTCCCACATGGTGCGCAACACCGAGCCAAGTCAGTGTCGGCAATGACGCAAGCGCAAGCGCGGCCGTACGAGCGGCCGCGCTTGGCGCTGGTCGATGGTGTTACCGCCCCGCCCATCCCTGTCGACGGTGATAGGCCGCTTCCGGGCCGCGCTCAAGGCCCGCGCTCGTCGGCGAAGATGGCTCAGGCATGGGTTGCAACCGATGAGCCTGCGCGCCTACACTCGGCGGCGCTCGGAGGAGGGTTCGACGCATTGCGCGACCCAGCCGTACTTCGAGCAAATCGACTTCAGGTGCGCGTACGTCTCGACTTGTTCACGGGAGCGCCGCTCAACGAGAGCGCGTTCAAAAGGGAGCCCGAAATGCGTCAGTGGATGGGTCTTGCTTCTCCTCGCTCCGGCCGCATCGGTCGCATCGGTCGCATCGGTCGCATCGGGCGGACCGGTCGCGCTGCCGTAGCTTCCGCCTTCCTCTGCGCGGGCCTCGTGTCCGTGGCGGTGCCCGCTTCAGGACAGGCTGCAAAGCCCGCAGCCGCCGCGCCGGCCCCCAAGGCCGCGGCCGGCAAGGCTGCCGGCGCTTCGTCGACACCGGCCGCTGCAGCCGCTTCGAAGGACGCCGGCGCCCCCGTCGCCACCGGCGGTGATGCAGGCACGTCGAGCGCGTCCGCGGCGGGCGGCGCCGGCACCTCCTCCACGCCGGTCGCCGGAGGACCCGCGGTCCCCATCCCGGACAAGGGCGCGATGGACGGCGCCACGTACAGCGTACGCCTTCGCGATCTCGAGGCTCGCGTCGACGAGCTGAAGGACCAGATTCGCCGCAGCCACACGCGTCTCGCGCTGCTCAGCGACACGATCTTGAGCGGCGGCGCCGCCGGCTCGCGCGCCGAGGTCCTCTTCAAGAACGAGATGTCGAGCGCGTTCCGGCTCACGCGTGCGCTCTTCGTGGTCGACGGCGCCGTCCAGTACAACCGCGCCGACGACACCGGCGCGCTCGCCGATCAGAAGGAGATCCCGATCTTCAGCGGCTCGATCCCGCCGGGCGATCACACCGTGCAGGTGGTGCTGAATTTCCAGGGCAACGGCTACGGCGTCTTCACGTACCTCCGCGGCTACAAGTTCGAGGTGAAGAGCGCGCACTCCTTCACGTCGGTCGAAGGCAAGACGCTCACCCTCATCTCGACCGCGCTCGAGAAGGGCGGCGTCACGACGCCGCTCGAGCAGCGCCCCACCATCGAGTGGAACGAGAAGATCGGCGCGCTCGGCGCGACCTCCGGCAGCGCACCCGTTGCCGCTCCGCCTCCGGGCGCGACTGGCTCCGGCGCCGTCAAGGGCAGCACGTCGACCAGCCCCGGCGCTGCGTCCGGCAGCCTCCAGATCGGGGGAGGGAAGTAATCTTGGGCACGTTCCGCAATCCGCGGGCGCGCGCATCGCTAGCGTCGCTCGCGGTCGTTCTCGCGACAGCCACGAGCGCAGGCTCGTCGTTCGCCGCTGACGGCGACGCCGACGCGAACCGCGCACAGACCGAGGTCACGAGCGTCGACCGCGAGAGCTCGAGCGTTCAGGCGGCGATCGAGAAGGCTAAGTCGCAGCGGTACACCGTCGAGCAGCGGCTCACCAACGGCGAGCTCCTCTACCGAACCAAGGACTACCCGCGCGCGGTGGTCGTGTTCAGCGAGATCCTCGAGGAGTTCCCCGACACCGCATCGTACCCCGATGCGCTCTGGCTCCGCGGCGAGACGTTCTACGCGCAGAAGGAGTACCTCTCGGCGCGTCGCGACTATCGCGCGCTCGTCGATCGCTACACCGAACCGCGGTTCAATCCGTACTTCGGCAAGGCGCTCGCGCGGCTGGTCGACGTGTCGCTGCGCCTCAACGATCTCAAGGGTCTCGACGAGGTCTTCCAGAAGATCAACCAGGTCCCGCCGTCGCAGGTCGACGCGGCGCTGCTCTACGCCAAGGGCAAGGGCTACTACTTCAAGGCTGACTACGCGAGCGCCCTCGGTGCTCTCCAGTCGGTGCCGAACGGCAACCAGTACACGCATCAAGCCCGCTATTTCCAGGGCATGGTCGCGATCAAGCAGGCGCGTCCCTCGACGCCTCCCCCCACCCCCGCCGGCGCACCTGGAGACGCCAACGTCCGCGTCGTGCCCACCAACTACAAGGTGGCGATCGAGCAGTTCCGCGTCGCCACCGAGCTTCCGCCGGACACCGACGAGCACAAGCAGGTCATCGATCTCTCGTGGATGGCGATGGGTCGCCTCCATTACGAGATGGAGAACTACACGCAGGCCGCCGAGTCGTACTCGAAGGTCGGTCGCGACTCTCCCGAGTTCGGCACGATGCTCTACGAGCTCGCATGGGTCTACGTGCGCCTCGGTGACGTGCAGCGAGCCGAGCGCGCGCTCGAGGTGCTCCAGGTCGCCGATCCGAGCTCGTCGCTCGTCGGTGACGGCACCCTGCTGCGCGCCGACCTCCTCCTCCGCGCAGGCGCCTTCGACAAGTCGCTCCAGCTCTATCTCGGCGTCCGCGAAGAGTACGAGCCGATGCGCGTGAAGCTCGAGGCGTTCATCGACCAGAACCCGCAGCCGGGCGTCTACTACGACAAGCTCTCGCAGCAGCAGCTCGACCTGCTCGATCAGAACGACCAGATCCCGCCGCTCGCGATTCGCTGGGCGCGCGACGCCGAGGACGGCCCGATGGCGTTCGCGGTCATCGACGACGTCAACCAGTGCAAGACGCTGATCCGTCAGAGCTACCAGCTCGTCGACAAGCTCAACATCATCCTCAACGCGGCGAATCGCGTCCGCGCCTTCCCCGAGCTCCAGGCCGGCGAAGAGCGAGCGCTCTCGCTGCTCAATCGCATCTCCAAGATGCGGCTCGCCATCGCCAAGGGAATGGACGACGAGGAGCCCGCCGACCTCCAGGGGGACATCGGCCAGATCCGTGCGCAGCGCCGCACCGCGCAGGGCGTGATCGCGCAGCTCCCGATCTCCAGCGGCGAGTTCGCGGACCGCGACTACGCCGGCGCCAAGCAGTGGAACACCGTCTCGCAGGACCTCTCGCGCCGCGGCGTCGAGATCGACTACCTCAACGCCACGATCAACGGTCTCCGTCGCATGCTCAAGGAGGACGCGCAGCGCGGCGTGGCGCGTTCGCCGTCAGACGTCGCGCGCTTCACCGCGGAGCTCGACGACAACGAGCGCCTCCTCAAGCAGCGTCAGGGCGAGGTCGTCGAGCTGCGGAGGCAGATCGAGATCGGTCGCGCCCAGATCGGCATCGGCGACGCTCGTTACCAGAACGACGGTCAGGCCCGGGTCGACTTCCGCACCGCGCTCGAGCGCGAAGTTCAGCTCGCTTCTCAGGGTCAGGCCGGCGGCGGCGCGCAGCGCTACGCGGGCAAGGTGCGCGCCGCCCTCGAGCAGTCACGCGCCGTCGAGGACAAGCTCGTCGCGCAGTTCGCCGAGCTCGAACGCCAAGTCGCCGCGCGCATCGCGGAGGTGCAGGCGAAGGTCGAGGCGGAGCGCGTCAAGATCAACGGCTTCAACATGACCCTCGGCGCCTACGACACCGAAGCGCATGACCTCGTCGGTCAGGTCGCAAAGCGCAACTTCGTCCTCGTGCGCGACAAGCTGCGCGGGATCATCCTCCGCGCCGACGTCGGCATCACCGAGCAGGCGTGGGAAGTCCGTGAAGAGGAGCTCGACCGCGTGCACAACCTTCAGACGGAGCGCGCGCGCGAAGAGCAGCTCCTCGACGAGGAGCTCCGCGAGGTCCTCGACGATACCGGCGAGGGGACGAAGGCGTCCGGCAAGCCGTGACGGAAGCCGTGAAGCACCTGCGAGAATTGACGAGAATCGGCATGACATCGACGATCCGAAAGGCTTTCTTCGCAGCGCTGGTCGCCTCCGCGATCGCGCTGCCGGGGCTCGTGACACCGGCGTCGGCGCAGCCTGCGAAGCCTGCACCGGCCAAGCCTGCACCCGCGAAGCCTGCACCCGCGAAGCCGGCACCGGCCAAGCCTGCACCTGCGAAGCCCGCACCCGCCAAGGGTACCGGTTCGGGCGCTGCCGACGCGGGAGCGCCGGTCACGTCGACGACGACCAGCGGCGACGCCGGCACGAGCAGTACGGCAAGCTCCACCGCCACGAGCGGTGACGGCGGAACGGCGACCGATACCTCGCCGGCGGCCGCGCCAGTCGCGCGCAAGATGAACCCGCCGCCGCCTCCGCCGTCGGCAGCGCAGGTCGCCGCGCTCGGCGCGCTCAAGGACGAGGTCGACGCCTTCGAGAAGGGCGCGAAGGACTATCGCGACACCGTCACCACCATCATTCGCCTCCACTACGAGTCGAAGAAGAAGGAGGTCCTCTCCGGCCTCGACCGCGAGATCGCGATCGAGAAGGAGGAGCTCAAGAAGGCGCGCGAGATCGCCATCAAGCGCCTCCAGGACTTCATCGAGATCTACAAGGGACCGCGCGCGCAGCCCGAAGCGACACCCGACGCGATGTACCGACTCGCCGCGCTCTACGAGGAGCGCGCCCGCTCCGAAGAGGCGACCGACCCCATCGAGGTAGGCCTCAAGGACGCCATCGCGCTCTACAAGCGCGTCATCAATGAGTTCCCGAAGTACCGCGAGATCGCGGGCATCTATTACTTCCTCGGCCATGCGCTGAACGACTCGGGACGAATCCCCGAGGCGATGCAGGTGTGGCGCTCGCTCGTCTGCGCGAACCACTACCCGTATCCGACTCCGCCCGATCCCAAGGATCCGGGGAAGGACACGATCACGCCGATGCCTCAGGATCACGACGAGGCGTTCTGGACGGCCTGGCGCCGCAAGTACACCGACCCGAAGGCCGTCCGCCGGGGCAACGCCGACACCGTCTACGTCGATCCGTACTTCACGAACGACACGCGCAATGCATGCACGTACCTCCCGCAGCCGGCGGTGCGTCAGGGCGAGGACCCCAAGTACGTCGCCGAAATCTGGTGGCAGATCGGCAACTGGGAGTTCGACCAGCTCGACTTCGCCAGCGGCGTGACCAAGGAAGATCCCGGCAGCGTATGGGGCTACAACCGCGCCGCGTCGGCCTACGTCCAGTCGATGAAGTACAAGAAGCCGCCGCTCTACGGCGTCGCTCTCTACAAGCACGCATGGGCGCTCTTCAAGCAGCAGCGCTACGAGCTTGCGACGAAGCAGTTCATCGTGCTGCTCAACTACACCGACGAGCAGCAGAAGATCACCGGCGACACCGGCGCGGACTTCCGTAACGAGGCGTACACCTACATCGCCGGCTCGCTCACGAACGTCGACTTCAAGGGGCCCGAGGAGTGGGAGCCGTACATCATGCGGCCCGACATCATCGACACCGAGCCGCGTCCCGAGGTCGCCGAGAAGAAGCTCCACATCGGCATCGACCGCGTGAAGGATCCGAACATCATTCCCCAGGACAAGCCCTGGACGATCGAGATCTACCGCGCGCTCGCGCTCGAGTACCGCTCGCTGAACATGTACGTGAACGCCGTCGAGACCTACGAGACGATGCTCTCGAAGTGGCCGATGGACCCCACGGCGCCCGATACGCAGAACGCCATCGCCGAGACGTACGACCAGCTCAACATCACGAAGCGCCCGGGCACGCCCGAGCACGACGCGACGGCGCAGAAGGCGCTCGAGGCACGCACCAAGCTCGCAAACTACATCGGCAACACGCCGTGGGTCGACGCGAACAAGGACAACCCGTCGGCCATCCAGAACGCCGAGCGTCTCGTGCGCGGCGGCCTCCGGCAGGCGGCGGCGCAGCACACCAACAACGGCAAAGCCGGCCTCCTCGCGGCGAGCGACACCCAGGATCCGGGCCGCCAGCTCGAGCTCCTCTCGCGCGCCGCCACCGAGTACAAGCTCGCCGGTATCGGCTGGTTCGGGTACCTGAAGCAGGACGAGAACGCGCCCGACGCGTACGAGAGCCGCTACTGGCTCGCCGACGCGCGCCACCAGTACGTCCGCATCGCGGTCGTCCTCCACAAGGTCGCGGGCAAGACGTACCCGGAGCCGAGCCGCAAGGACATCGACGAGGCGCTCGCCGCCGCGATCGACGTGCGCGACTCGAACGAGGACGACAAGTACCTCGAGAACGCCGGCTTCTTCGTGGTCGACGTCAGCGACGTCGATCGCGACCTCGCGTACCAGCGCGCCGAGCAGGGGCTGACCAACGGCGCCGAGGAGCGCAAAGAGGTCAAGTTCGACGGCACCGACGAGGCCACGCGGAAAGCGCTACGGGATGCCATCCCGGGCGTCGTGATGCAGTCGATGACGGCGCGCGACGAGTACGTGAAGATCGTACCGCTCAGCCTCGACATCCAGCACCGCGGGAACGACTACCAGTTCTACGTTGCCGAGCAGTACTTCCTCTACGGACAGTTCGATCTCGCGCGCGCGCGCTTCGAGCCGATGTGGAAGGAGCACTGCGGCAAGGACGAGCTCGGATACAAGGCGTGGGAGAAGCTCATCACGATGAGCAACCTCGAACGCAACGCGCCGCTCTCGATCCAGCTCGCCGAAGCGGAGAAGGCGCACTCGTGCGCGTTCACGCCGGAGCAGGCCGGCAAGGCCGGCTCGATCATCAATCCGACCATCCAGGAAGCCGGCTTCCTCCGCGCCCGCGAGCAGTTCGAGAAGGCGTGCGGGGCGAAGGTCGGACAGAAGTGCATCAACCCCGATGCGCCCGAAAAGAAGGACACCTGGCGCAAGGCCGGCGAGCTCTACGAGTCGGCGCTCGCCGCGGCGCCCGGACGTGACGAGGCGCCCGAGGCGGCGATGAACGCCGCGTACGCGTACAAGCAGATCGGCGAGTACAACAAGGCGATCGCGCTCTACAACCTGTTCATCAACGACTACGGCTCGGACACCCGCCTCAACGCGCTGCAGAAGGGTGACCCCAAGACCAAGTCCGCGCCCGATCCAAAGAAGTATGCAGAGCGCATCAACTTCCTCGGTCAGGCGTACGCGGCGCTGGGTGAGACCTACTACTCGTTCTTCAACTACCAGCGCGCCGCCGAGACCTACGACAAGGTGGCGTCGAACGAGCGCTTCCCCGAGCAGACGCGCCGCGACAACGCGAAGAATGCGATGATCCTCTACGCGAACCTCGGTCAGCGCGACAAGATGATGGCCGACTACCGCATCCTCTTGAAGACGAACCCGAGCAGCGACGACAAGGCCAACGCCGACTACACGGTCGCGAGCTACGACTACAAGCAGTGGAGCCCGACCGCGGGTGACACCGGCCAGAACCGGCAGACGCGGTTCGCCGCGCAGCAGAGCCTCATGAGCTACTACCAGACGGCGCGGGCCGCTCCGGGCGCAGCGAAGTACACGGTCGAGGCCGCGTGGGCCGTCGGCCACATGATGAAGTCGGTGAACGACAACACGTACCGCACGTGGTTCAAGAACACCGTCGCCGCGTGGGACAACTACCGCTCGCGCGCGCCCGTGAAGGAGAACAAGAGCGAGGCGCAGCTCTCGCCCTACGTCGACTACGCGGCCGAGGCAGACTTCACGCTCCTCGACGAGCAGATCACCGCAAGCTTCGACGACCCTGCGAAGCACAAGTACGCGCGCAACGTGAACGACATCTTCGGCGAGGCGGAGGTCGACGCCAAGACGAAGAAGGCGATCCTCGGCCCCGACGGCAAGCCCAAGATGAAGTCCAAGGGCAAGTACCAGGCGAACGCCGCCGAGGCCGAGAAGTGGGACCTCGAGCTCGACAAGATGCTCAAGAAATACGAGTCGCTCGAGTGGGTGCCCACCGCGATCGCGCGTCAGGGCGCGATCTACGACACGCTCCGCACGGGCCTCTACAACATGGTCTTGAAGAACGACGAGCTGTTCACCGCAAAGGAGAAGGCGTTCATCAAGTCGCTTCGCAACAGCGGTCGTCCCGAGCTCGAAGAGACCGCCGACAAGATCGAAGACGCCAAGACCGACTTTTGGCGACAAAAGAAGCAGATCGAGCTCGACGGCGCCGACCAGGTCATGGTCAAGCGCTACGCATCGGCCGTCGCCTACGCGCGCAAGTACAACATCCGCAACGCGCAGCTCTCTCGCGCGGTGAGTCGACTTGCATACTACACGGACATCATCTCCGGCGGCGACGCCAAGATGGCCGAGTACGTGACGTCGACGCCGGATCCGACCGCGCAAAAGGGGAGTCAGACGAAGCTGACGTACTCGCCGCGCCAGTACGTCCAGACGCGTCCGGGTCTCTCGGCGCTTCCGCCCCCGCAGGGTAACGCCTCTGCGCTGCCTGCAGCTCCGTGAACTGGAAACCTTGAACATGCGTAACTTCGGAACACGGTCTGCCAGCGTTGCGCTTCTCGCTGCGTGCTTCGCGGGAGTGTCGCTCGTCGCTCCCGCGTGCGGCGGCCCCGACAAGCCCGTCAATTACCCGGACGGTGGTGGCACGGGCAGCGCCGTCACCGACAACCAGGGCGCGCAGGTCGGCGTCATCGACTCCGCCGGCACCTCGGGGCTCGAGGGCTCGGCCAAGAGCACCTACGAGGCGGGCTGGCAGGCGTGGCTGCGCGGCGATCTCGCGACCGCGAAGTCGAAGTTCACCGAGGCGCAGAGCGCCGCGCCCAAGTCGCCGGCGCCCTCGTATTCGCTCGGTGTCGTCCTCGAGCACCTCGGCGATACGTCGGGCGCGCAGCAGGCGTACCGCGCGGCATTCTCCAACGACCCGACGCACGAGCTCTCCATGTGCGCGTATGCGCTGTCGCTCGCGAACAACAAGAGCCCCAGCGAGGCGGACACCTTCCTCACCGACAAGCGCGCGAAGAACGACAAATCACCGCGGCTGACCACGTGCGCCGCCGACGTGAAGTCGATCCAGAACGATCACGCCACCGCGCAGACGCTCGGTCAGGACGCGCTCCGCATGGATCCGAACTTCAAGGACGCGATGGTCACGCTTGCGCGCGATCACTACCGCGCGCGGAAGATGGACCTCGCGAAGTACGCGCTCCAGGCGGTGCTGGAAGGCTTCGGCGATGCGACGCCCGCACGCGACAAGGAGAACGCGGAGGCGCATCTGCTTCGCGGCCTGATCATGCGCGAGTCGGGCTCGCGCATCGTGGCGCTCAAGGATTTCGAGGAGGCGACGAAGCGCCGCCCCGATCTCGTCGAGGCGCTCGTCAACCTCGGCTCGATGCGCCTCGAGGCCGGCAATGCCACCGACGCCGTCGGTCCGCTCGAGCAGGCGACCAGGTTCGCGCCCAACAGCGCGCTCGCGCACCTGAACCTGGGCGATGCTTACCGGCTGCTCCAACGCTACGCCGACGCGAAGAACGAGTTCGACAAGGCGCTGTCGCTCGACTCGAGCCTCGCGGCTGCGCACTACGACCTCGGGCTCATGTTCCTCACCGCGC
>JAYTOQ010000241.1:0-4497 GCA_043747665.1 Polyangiaceae bacterium
CTCGTCCGCCATGGCGAGGCACGACCTCATCGACGAGCCCGACTGGAAGCAGCGCGCGGTCTGGACCGACGACGGCTACTTCCGCCTTGCGACCGCCGACACCGGCGACGTCGTGGTGCGCCTCTTCGTCACCAAGGGCCTCCTCGCGGAGGCGGAGCCCACGCTTTACCGTCAGATCGTCAACGCCACGCGCTTCCCGGGCACGAAGCTCGTCGCGATCACGCCTGACGTGCACTACGGCTACGGCGTCCCGGTCGGCTGCGTCATCCTCACCGATCGCCGCGAAGGCAGCGGCGGCGCGGTCGCGATGGGTCCCGTCGGCTTCGACATCGGCTGCGGGATGATGAGCGCGCGCAGCAACGTCGCCGCCGAGCTCGCCACGCCCGATCGCAAGCTCGCCTTCAACGAGGAGGTCACGAAGCGCGTGAGCCTCGGCGCAGGCGGCAAGAGCGTGAAGCTCGGCAAGCTCTCGCAGAAGCAGTTCCAAGAGCTCGTTCGCGGCGGCGCCGAGCACTACGTCGAGACGTACGGCGCCGATTTCGATCGCAGTCGCGCCGAGCGTCATCGCATCCCCGTGTCCGACGACTGGGACATCCCGTGGGGCGGCAAGGGCTCGCCGGAGCGCGGGCTCGATCAGCTCGGCTCGCTCGGCGGCGGCAACCACTTCATCGAGCTGCAGCGCTGCGAGGAGGACAAGACGCTCTTCGTGCAGGTCCACACCGGAAGCCGCGGCTTCGGTCACGGGCTCGCGACCAACTACTTCGAGATGGCGAGGACCGAGCAGAACGCGACCGACATCGATCTCGGCTATTTCACGCCGGAATCGCCGCACTACGCGGGGTACCTGAACGCCGTCGCGGCCGGCGGCAACTTCGCGATCCTGAATCGCCTCGTCATCTTCGAGCAGATCCAGGACGCGTTCCGCAAGGTCTTCAGGGAGGAGCTCGAGCTCGTCTACGAGATCAGCCACAACCTGGTGCAGGCCGAGACGCATCCCGAATTCGGTGACGTCTGGGTCCATCGCAAAGGAGCGACGCGCGCATTCCCCGCGGGCCATCCCGCGCTCGCGGACACGATCTGGAAGGACACGGGCCACCCCGTGCTCATCCCAGGATCGAATCGCGACTTCAGCTACATCCTGCGTCCGGAGGCCGGAGCGGTGAAGAGCTCGTACTCCGTCAATCACGGCGCGGGTCGGCGCATGTCGCGTGGCGAGGCGATGCGCCAGCTCGATCAGCGCAAGGTCGACGAGCAATACAAGCGCGACGACATCCTCGTGAACCTCGACGGCCGCGTGCCGCTCGACGAATCGTCGGCTTGCTACAAGAGCTCGGAGGAGGTCGTCGCGGCGGTCGTGGCGGCGGGCCTCGCGCGCGTCGAGCACACGCTGTGGCCGCTCGCGTCGATCAAGGGCAACGAGGTGCGCGCCGCGAAGAACCGCGCGCGCGAGCGGAAGGGCCACGATCGCTCACGCGAGAAGGAGCGCGCCGCCGAGCGCGACGTCGCGCGGAAGACCAAGGGCCACTTCTGAGCGCCGAGCGGCACCGAGCTTCAATGCTGGAATCAGCGCGGATTCTGCGCTAGAACGCTCTCATCATGCAGCGCGGTTCCGCGGAGATCTTCCTCGCCCTCGGGCTCATCCTCATCGGCATCATGGGCCTCAAGCTCACCGATATGAACCTCTTCTGGGCGTGCATCGCCGTCGGCGCCGCGGTCGGCTGCCACGGCGGCGTCTCCATCTCGCAGCGCGCGCGCGTCTGACCGCGCCGGGAATTCCCGCGGCGGCCCACGTGTTGTGTCGGCGTTTGGGGTCCACCATGGCTCGTGGTAGGACCGGCCCCGGAGTTCTGCATGCAAGACGCCCGTGAGCTGAATGAGGTCGTCGCGCGCGAGAGCGCGTTCGTCGATCGGATCCTCGCCGAGGTCGGCAAGGTCATCGTCGGTCAGACGTACATGGTGGAGCGGATCCTCATCGGTCTCCTGACCGGTGGGCACGTGCTGCTCGAGGGCGTGCCGGGTCTGGCGAAGACCCTCACCGTGCGAACGCTGTGCGAGGCGATCAGCGCCAAGTTCGCCCGCGTGCAGTTCACGCCCGACCTCCTGCCCGCCGACGTCATCGGCACCGTCATTTACAACCAGCAGAAGGGCGAGTTCACCTCGAAGCTCGGCCCCGTCTTCGCGAACCTCGTGCTCGCCGACGAGATCAACCGCGCGCCCGCCAAGGTGCAGAGCGCGCTGCTCGAGGCCATGCAGGAGCGGCAGGTCACCATCGGCGACCGCACGTATCCCTTGCCCGATCCGTTCATCGTCATGGCGACGCAGAACCCGATCGAGCAGGAGGGCACGTACCCGCTCCCCGAAGCGCAGATCGACCGCTTCATGCTCATGTGCAAGGTCGGCTACCCGACGCGCGAAGAAGAGCGGAAGATCATGGACCGCATGACGAGCGTCCTGCCCGCGAAGGCGGAGCACGTCTGCACCACCGCCGAGCTGCTCGATGCGCGCAAAATCATCGGGCAGATCTACGTGGCCGACAAGATCAAGGACTACATCGTCGACGTCGTCTTCGCGACGCGCGAGCCGGCCAAGCACGGCCTCAAGGATCTCGCGCCGCTCATCGAGTTCGGCGCGTCGCCACGCGCGTCGATCGCGCTCAACCTCGCCGCGCGCGCGCATGCATTCCTCCGCCATCGCGGCTACGTCACTCCCGAGGACGTGAAGGCCATCGGCCCCGACGTGCTCCGCCACCGCATCGTGCTGACCTACGAGGCCGACGCCGAAGAGGTCACGTCGGAGCAAGTGGTGCGGCGCGTCTTCGAGGTCGTGGAAGTTCCTTAGGCCGCGGCCGGCCCTCCCGATCGCTCATGATTCCCCGAGAGATCCTCGCTGCGCTGCGGACCATCGAGATCCACACGGCGAGGCTCGCCAACGAGCAGCTCTCCGGCACGTACAAGTCCAGCTTCAAGGGCCAGGGCCTCGCGTTCCGAGAGGTCCGCCCTTATCAACCGGGCGACGACGTCCGCACCATCGACTGGAACGTCTCCGCGCGCATGAACGACACCTTCGTGAAGGTGTTCACCGAAGAGCGCGAGATGACGGTGATGATCGCCGTCGATCTCTCGGCGAGCGAGCGCTTCGGCACGCAGCGCGCTCCGAAGGCCCGCGTCGCGTCGGAGGTGGCCGCGCTCCTCGCGTTCAGCGCCATCCGCAACAACGACCGCGTCGGTCTCATCCTCTCGACCAGCAAGGTCGAGCGCATCGTGCCGCCCAAGAAGGGCGAAAAGCACGTGATGCGGGTCATCCGGGAAATCCTGGGCTTCGAGGCCCCTCCCGCCGCCTCGGCGCAGGCGCAACTTGAGGGACCGCGCCGCGCGCCGCGGCTCGGCGCCGCCACCGATCTCAAGAGCGCGCTCGAGGCGCTCGCGCACGTGGCGCGACGACGGAGCGTCTCGTTCATCGTGTCCGACTTCTTCGCGAGCGGCTACGAGCGCGCGCTCGCCCTCGCGAGCGCCAAGCACGACGTGATCCCGGTGGTCCTCACCGATCGCCGCGAGATGGAGCTCCCGGACGTCGGCCTCGCCACCTTCGAGGACCTCGAGAGCGGCGAGATGGTCATCGTGGACACGTCCGACAAGCGGGTGCGTGCACACTACAAGTCCGAGATGACGAAGCTGCGCGAGCAGCGCCGCCAGCTCTTCTTCAAGCTGGGCCTCGACTCGGTCGAAGTCGAGACCGGCGGATCATTCGTAAAGCCGCTCCGCGATCTCTTCGCGCGTCGCTCGAAGAGGGTGCGCACCCGATGAGCGCAAGGCCGCTGCCTCGACGCGCAGCTTCGTTCGGCGCATGGACGGCGCTCGCGTGCGTCGTGCTCGGTGCGCTCGTGCCGCGTCTGGCCGGCGCGCAGCGGACGGCGGCGGACGGCGGAGCGATGGCGGCGGCGGCTCCCCTCGCCACCGTTGTCGCTGGTCCAGACGCCAGCGCGGGCGGCGACATCAGCGGGTGCGTCGAGACCGTCCCCAAGGGCGGGCAGAAGCCGGTCCTCAGCGAGACGTTCCCGCCACGCGGCACGAGCGGCTGGGCCGCGACGCTCGCTGTCACCGTACGTCATGGCAAGGGCGAGCGCGTGCTTCCCGCCGGTCTCGATCTCTCTGCAGCCGTCGAGGCGAAGAAGTACCTGAAGACCGCCGGCTTCGCGATCCCCGATCAGGACGGAGGCGCCGCGGCGCACCTCTGGACCGAGCCCGAGGACAAGGACCGGGGTTACTCGGTCACGCATCTCGTTCTGCCGCTGGTGATCCTGCCCGAGAAGCCAGGCCGCAATGCCATGGAGCTGCCGCCGCTCCCCGTCGCCGTGCAGCGCGCGAACGGCGAGGTCGCGACGGTGTGCACGCACCCGCACTACATTGCGGTCGAGGATCCCACCGCGAACGCGCCGCAGGCCGAGCCCAAGAAGAACCCGCCGCCGCGCCCGCAGCGCGAGGAGTGGACCGCCTTGAA
>JAYTOQ010000242.1:0-22863 GCA_043747665.1 Polyangiaceae bacterium
GCTCGCCTGACGGGCGCGCCGACCCCGCTTGCCAGATAGCAGCATGCAGCCTCGACCTCACGACAGCGCCGTACCCGCTCCCTGGTCCGCAGCCGACACGCTCGACGCGCAGCGTGACGCGAACGAGCGGCTCGTTCTCACCACGCTCCGCATGGAGGTCGAGGCTGAGTCCGCGCGCCGCACGCTGGTAGACGCTTCGGCGTCGGTCGCGCTTCTGCGCGGCGCCGACCTCGTCATTCACTTTGCGAATCCGCTCATTCTAGAGATGTGGGGGAGGACGAGCGCCGATGTGATCGGCAGGCCCCTCCTCGACGCGATGCCCGAGCTACGCGGGCAGGGCTTCGCCGAGCTGCTGGCGGAGGTCATGCGGACGGGCGTGCCGTATGTCGGAAGCGAGATGCCTGCGCGGATTCTGCGCCACGGCAAGCTCCAGACGTTCTTTTTTAATTTTGCGTATACCGCGACGAGAGACGCGGCGAACCCGGAGCGGATCGATGGCGTCTCGGTCATCGCCTTCGATGCGACTCCGCAAGCGGTCGCGAGAAAACGCATCGCGCTCTCCGCCCGCGTCGGTCGCTCGCTGAGCGCGCAGCGTGATCTCGCGGAGCAGCTAGCCGAATGTTGCGACGCGCTCGTGGACTTCGGAGCTGCCTCCGCGCGCATCTGGTTGTGCAACGCCAGCAGCGACGCCCTCGAGCTCCGTGCGAGCGCGGGCATTTCCACGCAGCCGGACCGAGCCGATGCGCCCGCCGCGATCGGTGCGGGGTTGGTAGGTACGACCGCGAGCCGCCGCGCAACGTTCGTGACGTGCTCCTTGGGCGAAGACGGAGACGCAGCCGAACAGGACTGGGCGCGACGCGAAGGACTGAATGCCTTTGCGGGCTGCCCACTCGTGGTCGGCGACCGCCTGCTCGGCGTGGTGGCGCTCTTCGGGAAGGACGGCTTCGCCGAACAAGACGAGACCACGTTGTCCTCGGTCGCAGATCACATCGCGCTCGGCGTCGACCGCGACAACAGCGACCGTTTTCGCGAGCTCTTCGTCGGCATGCTCGCTCACGATCTGAGGAGTCCTCTCAACGCGATCAGCATGGGGTCGCATCTACTCGCCGACGACGTGAACCTCTCTGCCCCGAGCGCTCGGACCGTGAGGCGCGTGCAGGCGAGCGCCGACCGGATGGGCCGAATGATCGCGCAGTTGCTCGACTTCACGCGCGCGCGCTCGGGCGGAGGCATGCCGATCGATCGAAGGTCGTGCGACGTCCATGTGGTCTGCGCGCAGGCTCTCGGTGAGCTGAGGGACTGGAATCCTCAGCGCGTCGTCGAGGCGAGCTACGCCGGCGACACTCGCGGCGAATGGGACCCAGATCGGCTGGTACAGGTCTTCTCGAACCTCGTCGGGAACGCTCTGAAGCACGGTGCGCGGGATGCGCCGGTCCGCGTCGAGATCGATGGTACCGGTGCGGCCGTTCGGTTCCGCGTTCGGAACCTCGGTGATCCGATCCCCGACGAGCTCTTAGCGACGATGTTCGACCCGTTCCGGCAGGGGCGCGGCCCACGCGGAGACGGGTTCGGTCTCGGGCTCTTCATCGCGCAGCAGATTGTCGTCGCGCACGGCGGGCGCATCCACGTCCGGTCGTCCGCTGGCGAGGGCACCGAGGTCAGCTTCGAGCTGCCGCGCCTCGTAGTGTGATCGCAGGTGGAGCCGGGGTGGCGCCGCACGACCCCGAACGCCGGTTCCGACATCCTCCGCCATAGCGTGGTCGACGCCCCGACTACCGGCGTGTCGTGAATCCCGCGACGTAACCGCGCGCGAAGAGAGCTCGACGCAGGTAGTCTCGCGCAGGCATGGCAGCTCGCTTTCTTCCCGCGGCCGAAAGGCTCGCGCGCTACGCGATGAACCGTCGCGGGCTGGCGAGCCGCTTCGTCGATGTCGCCGGCGTACGCCTCCACGTGTACGACGGCCGCGGGGGCGGCTCGCTCCCGCCGCTCGTGCTGCTGCATGGCCTGGGGTCGGGAGGGGCGGCGTTCGCGGGGCTCGTGCGGCACCTCTCGCCGCATGTCGGGCGCATCATCATCCCGGAGCTCCCCGGTCACGGCTTCAGCACTCGCGGCGATCGCGCGATCACGCCGGAGCTCCTCCTGGAGGCCATCGCCGGCGCGATCGACGTGGTTCTCGACGAGCCGGCCATCGTCTACGGCAGCTCCCTCGGCGGCGGCATCGCCATCAAGTACGCGCTTGAGCACCCTGCGCTGGTGCGGGCGCTCATCCTCGTGTCGCCCGCGGGCGCGCCGCTCCCGGATGATGAGTGGCAGGCGCTCGTGAAGACCTTCCATGTGCGGAGCCCGCGCGAGGCGCGTGCGTTCCTCGAGCGCCTCTACCACCGGCCGCCGTGGTTCCTGGCGCTCCTCGCGCGCGAGTTCCCGCACGTCCTCGCGCGGCCGGCGGTCCGGGAGATCCTCGCGAGCGCGACCCAGGCCCACGCGCCGAGCCCGGAGGACCTCGGCCGTCTGACGATGCCGCTCCTTTTCTTGTGGGGGCGCTCCGAGAAGCTCCTCCCCGCGTCGGCGCTCCGGTACTTCCGCGCGCACCTTCCCGCGCACGCGGTGATCGAAGAGCCTGAGGGCTTTGGTCACACCCCTCAGCTCGAGGTGCCGGGCAAGCTCGCGGCACGCGTCCTCGCGTTCCTCGCGTTCCTCGAGAAGCTCAGTCCGACGCGCTCCGCAGGCTGAGCCGAGATACGGCTCGGCGATGGTCTCGCCGGTGGCCGACCAACGGTCCACGCGCGAAAGCGCAGGCAGCAGCCGTCAGGCAGCAGCTTCGTGCGCCACGACGTCGATGTTCACGAAACTGGAGCGCTCGCTCGCCCTGGCTCGACGCTAGCAGCCAATATTGGCGTGTTTGGTCGGTGGCGCGGTCGCAGTCTTATATGCTAGACTGCTTTCCAGTATCGTGAAAAGCCTCGCGCTCACCGCACGCATCTCGCACCTCCGGGTGCTCGAGGCCGAGAGCATCCACATCTTCCGGGAGGTCGCGGCCGAGTTCGACCGTCCCGTGATGCTCTACTCGATCGGCAAGGACTCGGCGGTCCTTGCCCATCTCGCGAAGAAGGCCTTCGCCCCGGCGCCGCTCCCGTTCCCGCTCCTCCACATCGATACGACGTGGAAGTTCCGCGCCATGATCGAGTTCCGCGATCGGTACGTGAAGGAGAACGGCCTCGACCTCCGGGTACACACCAACCATCGCGGCCTTGCCGAGGGCGCGAGCCCGTTCGCGTGGGGGTCGAACAAGTACACGCAGGTCATGAAGACCCACGCGCTGCTCGATGCGTTGCGCGAGGGCAGCTACGACGCAGCCTTCGGCGGCGCCCGGCGCGACGAGGAGCGCTCGCGCGCCAAGGAGCGAGTGCTCTCGTTCCGCGATCGCTTCGGGCAGTGGGACCCGAAGAATCAGCGGCCCGAGCTGTGGACGCTCTACAACAGCAAGATCAAGAAAGGCGAGAGCATCCGCGCCTTCCCGTTGTCCAACTGGACCGAGCTCGACGTGTGGCAGTACATCTGGCTCGAGGAGATCCCGATCGTGCCGCTCTACTTCGCGGCAAAGCGGCCCGTGGTCGATCGCGAAGGCTCGCTGATCATGGTCGACGACGAGCGCTTTCCGCTGGAGCCGGGCGAGGTGCCGCGCATCGAGAGCGTGCGCTTCCGGACGCTCGGCTGCTACCCGTTCACGGGCGCCGTGCGCAGCGAGGCGGCGACACTGCCCGAGATCCTCCGTGAGATGATCGAGGCCTCGAGCTCCGAGCGCCAGGGACGCCTCATCGACCGCGACGAGGACGGCTCGATGGAATCAAAGAAGCGCGAAGGGTACTTCTGACATGGCCGCGCGGATCACCAGGGAAAAAATCACGGCGGCCGAGAGCCCCGCGGATCACCTCGCGAGCTGGCTGCGCGCGCAAGAGAAGAAGGACCTCGTTCGCTTCGTGACCATCGGCTCGGTCGACGACGGCAAGGTATCGCTACTTCGCCACCGAGAAGCGCAAGTTCATCATCGCCGATACGCCGGGTCACATGCAGTACACGCGCAACATGGCGACGGGCGCGTCGACCGCGGACGTCGCCGTCATCCTCGTCGATGCGCGCCTCGGCGTACTCCCGCAGACGCGCCGCCACGCGCACATCGCCGCGCTGCTCGGCATCCCGCACGTCATCGCGTGCGTGAACAAGATGGATCTCGTCGGCTTCGACCAGGGCCGCTTCGACGCCATCGTCGAGGAGCTCGCGCAGATCGCGCGCCGCGTGGAGCTGAAGGGCCTGTTCGTGTTGCCGGTGAGCGCGCTCGCGGGTGACAACGTCGTCACGCCGAGCACGAACATGCCGTGGTGGACGGGCGGCACCATGCTCGAGCACCTCGAGACGGTGCCCGTCGGCAATGCCGCTCCGGCCGCTGTCTCGGCCGCGCCGCTGGGTTTGCGCTTCCCGGTGCAGCTCGTGCTGCGCCCCGGGCTCGGATATCGCGGTTTTGCCGGACAGATCGTGAGCGGCAGCGTCCGGACAGGGGACCAGATCGTCGTGCTGCCGTCGGGAAAGAAGACGCGCGTGGTGGGCGTCGACGTCGACGGTCGCGACGTGGGCTCCGCGCGCGCGCCGATGAGCATCGCGCTGCGCCTCGCCGACGAGATCGACGTGAGCCGCGGCGACATGCTGGCCCACGAGGCTGACTTGCCGCGCGCCGCCAGCGACCTCGAGGCCGATCTCGTGTGGATGAGCGAGCGCCCGCTCGATCCCGACAAGACCTACCTCCTCAAGCACACGACGCGCACCGTGCGCGCCGCCATCGAGGTCCTGCATGGCGCCGATCCCGAGACGCTCGAGGCCGCGCCCGCGAAGGCCCTCGCGCTGAACGACATCGGTCGCGTGCGGGTCCGCTGCCGCGCCCCGATCTTCTTCGACGCGTATCGGTTCAACCGCGGAACGGGCGCGTTCATCCTGATCGACTCCGTGACCAATGACACCATGGCGGCCGGAATGATCGCTGGCGCGTTCAGCACGCAGCGCAGCGAGAGCGTCGGCTCCAACGAGAACGGCGTGACGCGCACCCAGGTCAGCGCGCACGAGCGACGCGAGCGCCTCGGCCAATCGGGCGCCGTGGTCCGTGTCTTCGGAGCGACCTTGGCAAGCGCGCGCGACCTCGCGTTCGCCCTGGAGCGCGAGCTCTTCGACCGCGGGCAGATCGCGACCGTCCTCGACGCCAACGAGCAGGCGGCCGCCGATCTCTTCGCGGCCGAGACCTGCGCGCGCGCGGGCCTCGTCGCGATCGTGATCCGGGGAGGGGAGCGGCTCGCCGTCGAGCTCCGTGGCGAGCGGATCGACGGCCAGGATCCTGCCGATCTCGTAGGCCGCGTGGCTGACGCGCTCGCGGTTTCACGGTAATTTCCCCCAATTCGCGGTGATTTCGCGGCGTACCTCGACTACACCCGCACGATGCCGACGTCCCTGACACTGCTGCAAAACGCCGAGATCTTCGATCCCGGCGCGCGCGGCCGTCATGACGTCCTCGTGAGCGGCGGACCTCGAGGAGGAACCATCCTCGCCATCGAGCGCGCTCTCGATCCGCGTGGCCTGGACGCCCTCGTGGGACCGGGGCTCTGCGAGGTGGTCGATCTCCAGGGGGCGCGCCTCATCCCGGGGCTCATCGATTCGCACGTCCACGTGACGGGCGGCGGCGGCGAGTCGGGTCCCGCGTCCCGTGTGCCGAGCGTCGCGCTCTCGTCGCTCACGCTCGGCGGCATCACGAGCTGCGTCGGGGTGCTCGGGACCGACGGCACCACGCGCAACATCGCTTCTCTCGTCGCCGCCACGCTCGCGCTCCGCGCCGAGGGTCTCTCGGCATGGTGCTGGACCGGCAGCTACGAGGTGCCGCCCATCACGCTCACGGGCTCGGTGCGCTCCGACATCGTCTTCGTCGACCCGGTCATCGGCGCCGGCGAGGTGGCCATCAGCGACCATCGCTCCTCGCAGCCGACCTTCGACGAGCTCGCGCGCCTCGCCGCCGACTGCCACGTCGCGGGCATGATGAGCGGCAAGGCCGGCGTCCTCCATCTCCACCTGGGAGACGGCGCGCGCGGGCTCGAGCTCGTCCGTCGCGCGATCGCCGAGACCGAGCTGCCGCCCAGCGTCTTCCATCCCACGCACGTCAACCGCAACAAGCGCCTCTTCGCCGAGTCGCTCGAGCTGGCCGCCCGCGGCGTCACCATCGACGTCACGGCGTTCCCCGTCGAGGAAGGCGAGGACGCTTTCTCCGCGCCGGACGCGATCAGGAAGTACCTGGAATCTGTGTCTCCGCGCGATCGCATCACGTGCAGCTCCGACGGTGGCGGCTGCCTTCCCACGTACGACGAGCACCAGCGCATCGCCTCCATGGACGTCGGCCGACCCGCGGCGCTCGCCGAGGCGCTGCAGGCGCTCCTCGCGGCCGGGCTGCCCCTCGAGGACGTGCTCCCCGTCTTCACCTCCAATGTCGCGGCCGCGCTCCGGCTCCCCGGAAAGGGCCGCATCGCGGTCGGAGGCGATGCCGACCTCGTGGTCCTTGACGCTGACCACCGCATACGCGACGTCATGGCCCGGGGGCGGTTCCACGTCCGGGGGGGCGAAGCCGTCGTCACCGGAATGTTCGAGGCAGCACGAAAATGAGCCCCGCGAAGATCGATGCCGACAAGAAGCGCGGCTTCATCGTGCCCATCGGCGGCGCCGAGGACAAGGAGGGCGCCGCGAATGTCCTTCGTCGGTTCATCGAGGTGTCCGGCGGCAAGTCGGCGCGCATCGTCATCATCCCCACCGCCTCGACGCTCGAGGACACCGGCAAGCGCTACGAGAAGCTCTTTCGCAAGCTCGGCGCCGACGAGGCCAAGTCGCTGCCCTTCGCGACGCGCGATGACGCGGGCAAGCGCGAGTGGCTCGACTACATCGAGAAGGCCGACGCCATCTTCATCACCGGCGGCAATCAGCTCCGGCTCACCACCATCCTTGGCGGTACGCCCGTCGCGAAGGCCATCCGTCGCGCCAACGCACGCGGCGTCACGGTGGGCGGCACGAGCGCCGGTGCGGCCATCCTCAGCGAGCACATGATCGCGTTCGGCGCCGAGGGGCACACGCCTCACGCGGGACGCGTCACGCTCGTCCCCGGGTTCGGGCTCACCAACCGGATCATGATCGATCAGCACTTCCGGCAGCGCGACCGCCTCGGCCGGCTGCTGACGGCGCTCGCTTACAATCCCTTCGCCGTGGGCGTTGGTCTCGACGAGGACACTGCCGCCTTCATCGACGACAAGAAGAAGCTCACCGTCGTCGGCAACGGCGCGATCACCATCGTCGACGCGTCCGAGCTCGCGCACTCGTCGATCGCCGAGACGAAGGAGGGCCGCCCAGTCTGCATGACCAACGTGCGCCTCCACGTGCTCGTCGAAGGCGGCACGTTCGATCTCGAGACGCGCCGCGCGGAGCCCGCGCCCCCGCGCGCGCCCGAGCAAAACGGCCACTGACCGCTCCAATTCCTCGGTAAAAAGGGCATTTCATGGAGCTCCTCGAGCGACGCGTCTATCGCGGTCCCAGCCTCTACGCGCACTTCCCGGTGATGCGCCTCACCGTCGACCTGGGCGTGCTCGAGGCGTGGCCGAGCGCGAAGATCCCGGGCTTCAACGACGGCCTCCTCACGGCCATCCCCAGCCTCCGCACGCACACCTGCTCGTTCGAGAGCGAAGGAGGCTTCGTTCGCCGCCTCCAGGAGGACGGGGGCACCTGGCTCGGTCACGTGCTCGAGCACGTCGCCATCGAGCTGCAGCAGCTCACCGGCGCCAACGTCGTCTTCGGCAAGACGCGCAGCGAGGGCGCGCCTGGCCTCTATCACGTGGTGTTCGAGTACGAGGAGGAGCGCGTCGGCGAGGCCGCGAGCAACCTCGCTCTCCGCCTCATCCATCATCTCCTCCCCGCCGATCTCCGGCCCGGCTCGGCGAAGGCTAGAGCCGACGGTGAGCCGTCCGCTCCCTTCGACTTCGCGACCGAGCTCGTCGAGCTCATCGACTTCGCGCAGCGGCGTCAGCTCGGCCCGTCGACCGGTGCGCTGGTGCGGGCGGCCGAGGCGCGCGACATCCCGTGGATGCGCCTCAACGACTACAGCCTCGTGCAGTTCGGTCAGGGCAAGTACCAGAAGCGCATCCAGGCGACCGTCACCTCCGAGACGCGTCACATCGCCGTCGAGATCGCCTCCGACAAGGAGGAGACCAACCGCATCCTCGGCGAGCTCGGTCTTCCCGTGCCGCGGCAGCGCGTAGTGCGCACCGCCGAGGCCGCCGCCATCGCCGCCGAGCGCCTCGGTTACCCCGTGGTGGTGAAGCCGCTCGATGCCAACCACGGCCGCGGCGTCTCGCTCGATCTCAAGAACGGCGACGAGGTCCGCGCCGCCTTCGAGAAGGCCCGCGAGCACGCCCGCAGCATCGTGGTGGAGAACTTCCTCGACGGATTCGACCACCGCATGCTCGTGATCGGCGGTCAGCTGATCGCCGTCGCCAAGCGCGTCCCCGGTCACGTCGTCGGCGACGGCAAGAACACCATCGCGCAACTGGTCGACATCGTGAACAGCGACCCGCGCCGCGGCATCGGCCACGAGAAGGTGCTCACGCGCATCGAGCTCGATCCGCAGGCCGATCGCCTCATGGCCATGAAGAGCGTCGGCCGCGAGACGGTGCTGCCCGAGGGCGAGATCTTCTTCCTCCGCGGCACCGGCAACCTCTCCACCGGTGGCACCGCGATCGATCTCACGGACGTCGTCCATCCCGACAACCGCGAGATGGCGGTCCGCGCCGCGAACGCCATCGGCCTCGACGTGTGCGGTGTCGACTTCATCACCTCCGACATCAGCCAGAGCCATCGCGAGGTGGGCGGCGGTATCTGCGAGGTCAACGCGGCGCCCGGCTTCCGCATGCACGTCGCGCCCACCGAGGGAAAGCCGCGCGACGTCGCCGGTCCGGTGATGGACATGCTCTTCCCGAGCGGCACGCCGTCACGCATCCCGATCGCGGCGGTGACCGGCACCAACGGCAAGACCACCACCGCGCGCATGCTCGCGCACATCCACAAGATGAACGGCCGCACGGTCGGTCTCGCCACCACGGACGGCGTCTACATCGACGGCGAGCGCACCGTAGCCGGCGACATGACCGGCCCCAAGTCGGCGCAGATGGTCCTCCACGATCCCGCGGTCGATCTTGCGGTCCTCGAGACGGCGCGCGGCGGCCTCCTCCGCGCTGGCATGGGCTACCGCACCTGCGACGTCGGCGCGGTGGTCAACGTGAGCGCGGATCACCTCGGCATGAAGGGCGTCGACACGCTCGAGCAACTCGCCGAGGTGAAGCGCATCGTCGTCGAGGTGGCGCGCGACTGCGCGGTGCTCAACGCCGACGACCTGCACTGCCTTCGCATGGCCGACCACACGAAGGCCACGCGCATCGCCTACGTCACGATGAACCCGCGCCATGATCTCGTGCGCAAGCACCTCCGCGCCGGCGGTCTTGCTGCCGTCCTCGAGGAGGGCATCAACGGCCACATGATCACGCTCTACGACAAGGGCGCGCACCTGCCTCTGCTCTGGACGCATCTCATCCCCGCGACCATCGAGGGCAAGGCGATGCACAACGTGCAGAATGCAATGTTCGCGGCGGTCATGGCCTACGCGATGGGCGTCAAGGTGGAGAACATCCGCCAGGGCCTCCGCACCTTCGATACCTCGTATTTCCAGGTGCCGGGGCGCACCAACGTCTTCACCGAGCTGCCCTTCAAGGTCATCCTCGACTACGGCCACAACCCTGCGGCTGTTCAGGCCATGGCCGATCTCGTGCAGCGGCTCGAGTGCACCGGGCGGCGCACGTGCGTGCTCTCGGCGCCCGGCGATCGTCGCGACGAGGACATCAAGGCCATCGCGCGCATCGCCGCCAAGGCCTTCGACCGCATCATCGTGCGGCGCGACGACGACCTCCGGGGCCGGGGGTCCGACGAGGTGCCGCGCATGATGGAGGCCGAGCTCCTCGAGGTCGGCTTTCCTCGCGACCAGCTCAGCATCGTGCCCGACGAGCAGGCCGCCATCCAGGCGGCGCTCGACAGCAGCAAGCGCGGCGACCTCCTCCTCATCTTCGCCGACAAGATCTCGCGGAGCTGGAAGCAGGTCATCTACTTCAAGCCGCCCGACGACAAGCCAGGGTCGGTCCCGCCGCCGAGGGGCGACGGGGGGCTGAAGAGCGCGCCGGCCGCGGTCGCTCTGCCGCGCGGCGAGGACGCCGGAGCGGACGCCATCCTCGACGGCGCGCTCGTGATCGAGGACGAGCGCGGCGTCCGTCTCGCCCGCGAGCAGGACGACTGAGCCACCGTTGAACGACATCGCTGCATGAGACTCGTCGACGCTCGTCGCCTCACGGGCCCCAACCATCTCGCGCGTGCTCCGCTCGTGATCGTGGAGGTCGCGCTCGATCCTTCGGAGAGCGCCGAGGGCGCGCGCGACGCGTATCGCGCGGAGCTGCTTCGCATGCGCGCGGCCTTCGGTCTCCCTGGCGACGTGACGATGCTCACGCGCCTCCATCACGGCGGCGCGGTCTTCGCCTACGAGGCGCCGGTCGACACGATGCTGGCCTGCGCGGAGATGAGCGAGTGGGCGGCGGAGAGCGCGGCCGAGGTGCTGGCGTCACGTCCGGCCCGGTCCATCGAGCCGAAGCGCGCGGCGATCGCCGAGATGCTCGCGCGCGACCACAACCCCGCCCTTCTCGCGCTCGCGGCCGAGGCGCGCCGCCGTGACGTCCCGCTGCTCTGGGACGACGACGTCGTGAGCCTCGGGACGGGGCGGCGATCGCAGACGTTCGCGAAGGCCGAGATGCCCGACATCGCGAGCGTCGCGTGGGACACCCTCGGCGCGATTCCGACCGTGCTCGTCACGGGCACCAACGGCAAGACCACGTCGTCACGCCTCGTCGCCCGGATCGCCACCGAGGCCGGTCTCTGCGTCGGCATCACCTCCACCGACGGCATCACCGTGGGCAGCGAGCTGCTCGAGGACGGCGACTGGACCGGGCCTGCGGCCGCGCGCATCGTGCTTCGGCGCGCCGACGTCGATCTCGCGGTTCTCGAGACCGCCCGTGGCGGCATCCTCCGCCGTGGCCTCGCCGTCGACAGGTGCGACGCCGCGCTGATCACCAACGTGAGCGACGATCACATCGGCCTCTACGGCATCGACGACGTCAGCGCGATGGCCGAGGTCAAGGGCGTGGTCGCGAACGCGGTGAAGCCCAGCGGCACCGCCGTGCTCAACGCGCGCGATCCGCGGCTGGTCGCGCTCGCCCGTGACCTCGCGTGCAAGGTGACGTTCTTTGCCGACCTCGAAGGCCCGGGAGCGGCGTCGGTCTCTGCTGCGCGCGCCGTCATCGACGAGCATCGCGCGCGCGGCGGCCGCGTCGTCTTCACACGCGCGGGTGACGTGGTCGCCGTCACGGGTGACGACGCGAGCTCCGAGGAGATCGTCGGGCGCGTCGACGAGCTGCCCATCACGTTCAGCGGCGCTGCGCGATACAACGTCGAGAACGTGCTGGGCGCGGTAGCTCTCGCCCAGGCCCTCGACCTCGGATGGCCGGCAATCTCCGGGGGATTGCGCGCGTTCGGAATGAGCGACAACCCCGGTCGCGGCCAGGTCGTCGTGCGCGACGGCGTCACGGTGCTGCTCGACTTCGGTCACAACCCGGAGGGCGTACGCGCCGTGATGCAGCTCGTCGGCTCACTTCGCGGAGGCGGCAAGCTCACCGTCGTCACTGGCAGCCCGGGCGATCGCAGCGACGAGGAGATCGTGGGCGTCGCGCGAATCCTCGCCGAGGCCCGCCCCGATCGCGTCTACGTGCGCGAGCTCGGCGAGTACCTCCGCGGGCGGCAGGCAGGTGACGTCCCCGCGCTCTATCGCCGCTCGTTCCTGGAGCTGGGCCTCCCCGCGGCGTCGTTCGCGGTCGCCCTCTCCGAGGTCGACGCGCTGACGCGTGCCTTCGAGGACGCGAAGCCCGGCGACGTCATCGCCGTGCTCGTGCACCTCGAGCTCAAAGAGGTTCAAGCGTTCCTCGACGTGAAGAAGACTTGAAGACGACCGGAGAGGATCATTCACGACATGGCAAGCAAAGGACGGCCGTACCGCACCTTCGTGTTCGAAGGCTTCGAGATCCTCGTCGGTCGCGGCGAGGACGACAACGACGTCCTCACGTTCGACGTGGCGCAGCCCGAGGACCTCTGGTTGCACGTCGGCGACGGGACGCCGGGGAGCCACGTAGTCGTCCGCAATCCGAAGAAGGTCGCGCTCACCAAATCCGTGATCGAGCGCGCAGCGTCGCTGGCGGCCTGGTACTCGAAGTCTCGCAGCGCGAGCAAGGTGGAGGTTCATTACTGCAAGGCCTCGCAGGTATCGAAGCCGCGCGGCGCGAAGGCCGGCCTCGTCGAGCTCGCGGATCACTCCAACATCCGCGTGAAGCCCGCGGCGTTCGAGGGCGGCGGCAGCGACTGAGCGGACTGAGCGACGTCACTTCCTGGGCGGAAGGATGGCGTCGCGAACGGCGGCGAGCGGCGCGCGGTCGTCGAAGCGGACGGTACCGCCTTCGAGGCGTACGCCGAGCTTCCGGAACGTCCCTTCGAGATCGACCTCGCCGCGCTTCGTGCCGAGCTCGTCGTAGAGCTCGCGGAGCACCTTGGTGCCGGTCGCGGCGTCACCGACGTCGAGCACGCGCGCGAGCGTCCACATCCTCTCGACGTTGCCGCCGGCCGCGACCACTGCGCGCAGCGCGTCCTCGAGGCCCATCGCGTTCCTGGTCCGCTCGCGGATGCGCACGTCGGCGAGGAAGAAGTAGACGGCGCCGCCCCAGTACGTGCGGCCCCACTCCTGCGTACCGTCCAGGCCGCCGTCGCCGGGCCCGGGGAGACCTTGCGGTAGCCCTTCGAGCATGTCCGTCCAGACCTTCTCGCGCTTCACGAGGCCCACCCGTTCGCGCGCGATCGGCTCGACGTAGGTGGCGAGGCCCTCGGAGAACCACGTGTAGCGGCGATCGAGATCGGGAGAGGCGACATGGACGAGCTCGTGGGCGAACACCCAGTCGTCGTCGAGATCGCGCGCAGAGACCGTCTTGTCGCCGAGGCGCACGAGGAGCGATGCGCCGCCGCCGCCGAGCGTCTTTCCGCTCGTATCTCCGGAATTTCCAGGCGCGATGAAGAGCATCGCGTGACCGTCGGGCGGGTGCGCGAAGTACGTCGTGACGGCGTCGACCTCGGACTTCAGCCAGCGCGTGAGCACGTCGTCGGGGAGGCGGACGTCGGGGGCGATGGCGGCCTCGATGCCGGGATCGGCGAGGTGGCTGACGCGCAGGGCTCCGAAGGCCGAGAACGCCGCCTCGTCGAGCGATGCGATCGGCGCCTCGTACGTGTCGGGTGCGGCACGCGCGGCCGCACGAATGCCGGTGGCGAAGCGCACGTGCGCATGCGTCGTGACGTGAAAGCGATAGCGCGCCGCTGCGCCCTCGTCGGACGGTCGCACGAGCCACGTCGAAGGCGGCGCGAAGATTGCGCCACCGGACACGATCGCGATATCGACGTCGCCGATGGCCTTCGCGGCGTCGCGCAGGTGGAAATGGTAGCGGAGCGAGCATGACGAAGCGCATGCGGAGGGCCACCGTGGGTCGTTGAGGCCCATCCTGCGCCACCCGTCGCCCTCCGCGAGCTCGACGCCGTCGACGTACCTCGTGGCAGCGCGATCCACGATCAGCCCACCGGTGAACGGACCGTGCAGCGTGGCGCGTACGTCGAGGTCGAGCGCGGCGTCGACGTTCACCTCGTAGCTCCATGAGACCGCCGCATCGGCACCTGACGCCGTCGCTGCCGCGAGCGCGGCCTGCGATCCCGGTGCGGGCGGGCGTGTCGCCGCGCCGGTGCCGCCGCATGCCGACGATACGAGCACGAGGAGCGCGACCTGCGCGACCTGCGCGACCTGCGCGACCTGCGCGACGATGTATCGCTCGTTGCGCCGAGCTTTGGTGCGTATCGTCGTCACGAGCAGTGCCTCGGCGGGGGCGGGGAGAGAGAGCAGGATAACCACATGTCGAAGGGGATCGTCGAGCACGCGCTGATCGTTCGTGACGGGGCGGTGGCCTCCCTCGCGAGGCTGAAGAGTGTGGCGCTGCTCCTGGGTCGGCTTGCGGTGGGCCTCGTGTTTCTCTCGACCGGCTGGGGCAAGGTCCACAACGTCGAGAAGGTGACCGCGTTCTTCACGTC
Source organism: Polyangiaceae bacterium (assembly GCA_043747665.1). Classification (GTDB taxonomy): domain Bacteria; phylum Myxococcota_A; class Polyangia; order Polyangiales; family Polyangiaceae; genus Labilithrix. The sequence goes on from JAYTOQ010000242.1 coordinate 14,326, forward strand.
GCTGCACATCCCGGCGCCGGGCTTGAACGCTGTGGTCGTGGGCTGGAGCGAGCTCCTGTGCGGCGTCGCGCTCGTCATCGGGCTCGTCACGCGGCTCGCTACCATCCCGCTCATCGTGAGCATGGTCGTGGCCATCCTCACCGCGAAGCGCGGCGACATTCACGGCTTCTTCGATCTCATCGCGTTCGAGGAGACCACGTATCTCCTCGTGCTCGTGATGATCGCGATTCTCGGCCCGGGCGCGATCTCGTTCGATCACCTGTGCGCGAAGAAGTACCGCCGCGTGCCCGAAGCCTGAGCGTCACTTCGACGAGGCGACGTGCACGCCGGACCACGCGGCGGGCGGCGGATGGTCGAGGAGCTGACGGCAACGCTCGACGAGGACCGCGCTCGGGGGATCCTCGGCCGCATGCGACTCGACGAGGGTGATGGCCCGCTCGAAATCGCGCGAGAGATACGCGTCGAACGCCTCTTCGTAGCGACGCGCGCGAGGAAGCTCCTCGATGGCATCGCCCCTGGCGCCGAGCAGCTCGTAGACGTCGATGCCCGCGGTTTTTCCCTTCACTGCCACGCGGTCGATGCGCCGGAAGACGAACTCGTCCTTCGCGTGCTCCACGATCGCCTCGCTCACCAGCGTGACCACGCCATATTGCTTGCACAGCGGCTCGAGCCGCGCGGCGAGGTTCACGCCGTCGCCGAGCGCGGTGTAAGTGAGGCGCGTGGGCGCGCCGAAGTTGCCGACCATCACCCGCGCCTCGTGGATGCCGAAGCGGGTGGTGAGCGCGGGCAGCCCCTTCCACGCGGGCGACGCGTAGAGCGCCTTCGTCGCCTTCATGCAGGCGAGCGTGGCGCGACAGGCCTGCACGCCAAAGTGCTCGACGCGTGTGGGCGCGTTCCAGATCGCCATGATCGCGTCGCCGATGTACTTGTCGATCGTGCCGCCGGTGGCCTCGATGGCATCGGTCATCACCGCGAGGTAGTCGCCGAGGCGCTTCGCCAGCACGTCGGGCGGGAGCTCCTCGGCAAGCGTCGTGAAGCCTTCGATGTCCGTGAACATCAGCGCCAGGTCGATCATCTCGCCGCCGAGCTCGGGCTCCTCGTTCGACTCGTAGAGACGTCGCACGAGGTCGATCGGTACGAATTTGCCCATCGCCCGGACGACGGTCTTCGCGCGCTCGAGGCCGTGCATCACCTCGTCGATGTCCTTGATGAAGCTGTGATCGCCGACCGCCTCGAAGTCGAAGACGCGCATGCGCATGGTGGCACTGGTGACGCGCGAGAGGCCGCGCCTCAGCGCGATGACCGTGGCGGCGCCGATCGCGAGGAGCACGCCGATGGTGATCGCGAAGGCGCTCATGAACTTCCGCTCGAAGGCCTGCAGGTCGGCGGTGTAGCGCGACTCGGGGGCGAGGATTGCTACCATCCACCCCGATGTGCCGCCCTCGCCGAGGTCGATTTCGCGGAGCGTCGCCAGCCACGGCTCGCCGTCGACGACCAGCGAGCCGGACGCGTTGGGATGCGCGGGGTCGAGGTTCGCCACGATGGGGCTCCGGAGCAGATCGCGGATCTCGGGCGGCGGCCGATCGGCGACCACACGGATCTCGTCGTCCTCCGTGCTCACCATGCGATCCGAAGGATCGATGCGAGCCACGAGACGAGGCGTGCCGCGCCGCGGTGCCGTGGCGAGGAGCGCGATGCGCTGGACGTCCTCCGCCTCACCGGGCGCGGATTGAACGCTCGCGATGGCATCGAGCTCGTTGGTGACGAGGCCGACGCGCACGACGCCGAGCAGCGTTCCGGCGCCGTCCTGGATGGCCTTCTGGACGCTCAGCACCACGCGGCGCTCGCGCTGGGGGACGGCATGGTCCAGCTCGGACCAGTGGAGATCGCTCCAGATCGGCGTGCCGCGCAGCGCCTCCGACGCCGCGACGGAGAACGTCGGGTGCGTCGTGGGGTCGGGACCGGTGCCTTCGGAGCGGAAGGGCGTCGCGGCGAACTTCGAGTCCTTGCCGCGATCGCGCGTCTGCACGGCGAACGCACCGTCGCCGGAGCCGCGGGTGCGCTTCGTGACGACGGACCCCTTGGCGCTCCGGTACACCGAGAGCTGCGACCGACCTTCCGGCGCGAGCACGGCCTCGCCCTTCTCGTACCTCACGAAGGTCGCGCGCGTGAAGGTGACCTCTTCGAGGTGCGGGTCGTCGATCACGCGTGTGTAGATGGCGGACTCGAGGTCGGGCTCGTGGTCGACGGGGACGGCTCCGGACTGGATCGCGCGCTCGACGGCCTCGAGCACGCGCTGCGCGCGACCGAGCTCGCGGACGACACGCGTCTCGACACGGCCGGCCACGCGCTCCTGCTGGCGCTGCGACGCGAGGAGGATCGAGCGGTGCGACGAGCGCACGAACAGCACGAACGCCGAGACGACGACGATCGCGATGGCGATCGTCGCTCCGGCGAAGAGCTGTCCGAGGGTGACCCGCCTGCGCATCGGCGAGGCGAGGTTACCTCAACTCAGGAGGGGATCGCGGCGCCGGACACGTCGTCGCCGCCGGCGTCGGTCGCCGCGGGGGCGTCGGCGGCGGGCGGCGCTTCGCTGGCGGTCTCCGCGGCGTCAGCGGCGGGCGCCTCGGTGCTGTCGAGCGCCGCGTAGCGTTCGAGCTTCCGGTACATCGTGCGTCGGTCGATACCGAGCACCTCGGCGGCGCGGGACTTGTTGTTTCCGACGAGCTTGAAGACGCGCAAGAGGTAGCGCTTCTCGAGCTCCTCCATCGTCACGATCTCGGTGGGGTCGTTGGCGGTCGCCACGAAGCTGCCGGCGAGGTAGCCGCGTAGCTTCTCGGGGAGGTCCTCGACGGTCACCTGATCGAAGCGGGCGAGGGCGACCGCGTGCTCGATGCAGTTCTCGAGCTCGCGCACGTTGCCCGGCCACTCGTAGGCCATCAGGCGCTCGGCGGCGCGCTCGGACAGCTCGAGGGTCGGCTTTCCGCTCCGCTCTGCGAACTGCTTGAGGAAGTGATGCGCGAGGTGCAGCGTGTCGGAGCCGCGCGAGCGCAGCGGCGGGACCTCCACCTTCACGACGTTGATGCGGTAGTAGAGGTCCTCGCGAAAGCGCTTCTCGCGGACCTCGTTCTCGAGATCGCGATTCGTCGCGGCGACGATGCGTGCGTCGTACGGGATCTCGCGGTTGTCGCCGACGGGGCGGACCTTGCGCTCCTGGAGCGCGCGAAGGAGCTTCGGCTGGACGTCGATCGGCAGCTCGCCGATCTCGTCGAGGAAGAGCGTCCCACCGTTGGCCTGCAGGAAGAGGCCGATGCGCGTCGTCTTCGCGTCCGTGAACGCGCCGCGAGCGTGACCGAAGAGCTCGCTCTCGAGGAGCGAGTGCGGGACGGCCGCGCAGTTGATCGCGACGAACGGGCCTTCGCGGCGCTTGCTCTTGTTGTGGACGGCGCGCGCGACGAGCTCCTTGCCGGTGCCGGTCTCGCCGTGGATGAGCACGGAGGCGTCGCTGTCGCCCACGCGGTCGATGAGATCAGCGACCTTGCGCATGACGGGGCTGCCGCCGACGATCAAGCTCTGGTTCGCATCGCGCGCGGCACGGAGCATCCGGATCTGCTCCCGGAGGCGACGGTGCTGAACGGCGCGCGAGACGACGACGCCCAGCGTCTTGCTCTCGATCGGCTTGGTGACGAAGTCGTAGGCACCCGCGCGGATGGCGCCCATGGCGGTCTCGAGCGTCGCGTGGCCAGTGATGAGGACGACGGGAACGTCGGGCCGCAGCGCGATCACGCGCTCGCACACCTCGAGGCCGCTCGTCTCCGGCATGCTGAGGTCGGTCAGGACGACGTCGAAGTCGCGCGACGCGATCTTCTCGAGCGCATCGGCAGCGGTGGTGCACGTCGTGACCTGCATGCCCTGGCGAGCGAGCGCCATCTCGAGCAGCTCACACGTGTCGCGCTCGTCGTCGACGACGAGGACCTCGGTCTTCTTCATCGCATGCCTCTCAGGGTGTACATCGGGAAGTCCGCCACGGCGTAGAGCACGGTCCGTGCCAGCGCGGAGCGCCGCATTTCGCCCGCTTCTGCTCGCTCGGACGAGGCAATTCGCCTCGAAACGTGCCTCGTTGCCACAGCAAGCAACAACGCCACGTGCGTGAAGCGCATCGACGCCACAACGTCGGCGTCGACTACCACACCGTAGCACTCCTCAGACGATCACGACGCGTGGCGAAGCGGATCGAGAGACGACGGCCACGCGCTGGCAGGCTCGCGCGACGCGCTCGCAGGCTCGCGCTTTGGAACGCGAAGCGTGAGCACGCCCTCGGCCATCACCGCGACAGCCTCCGATCCGTCGACCTCGTCCGGCAACGTGAAGGCTCACTTCTGCTTCTCGCCCGCGAGCGAATTGGCGCCGGGGGTCGGCGTTCCGACCGGCTTCGAAGCGGGCGGCGCGTCGGGCTGGTGGCGGCTCTGGCCCATGCCTTCCCAATCCCCGCGCTGCTCGTCGATGAGCGACTGCGCGGGGGCGCGCGGCGTCTTCTTGTCGTCGTCCTTCTTCGGGAGGTCGTTGTCGGTCATGTCTGCTCTCCTCTTTGCGGTGAATGGGTGGATGGGTGGACGGTTAAAGCTGAGCGATGGCCGCGACGCCTTCGCCTGCGCTCCGCTGGGCGGCCGCGTCGGGGCGAGGGTCACGCGCGCGTCGCGGATGACCGGCTCGGTGCTCGTGCGGAGCTCGCGATGGAAGAATGCGAGAGCGATCTGCACGGCGCTCGCGGCCTGCACGAGGCCATCCGCAATCAGGAGCGCTCCGTACGTCTTCTCCTGGCCGCACGGCAAAGCGCCCCCGCCGCATGACCCTCCGGTGCCAAGTGCGACCCACCGAAACGAGCGTGGAGCTGAAGAGGATGACGTTGGCGGCGCGTCGCATCGGTCGTGGCTCTCCCACCGTGTAGGTGCAAGCGAAGTGCCGAGCGGAAGGCGGACCAGCGGCGGCTTCGGACGAAAGATTCCCAGCACATAGACGGCGCGCGATGCGCGGACGTGTCGCGGCGTTCCCCGGAACACGGCCGGTGTCCCGGTCCCGCGCGCGGCGATCGCTAGCACAGTCGGGATAGGTCGTACCGCCTCGGCCGTGGCATTTTCGTCTCGCGGGTGGCAAAGTGTCCCGCTCGAGCCCAGCGATGACGTATGCACTGTCGTCTTCTACGCCGCACGAAGAGCGCGTAATTCCGACGCACCGCTTCCTGGTACAGCTCGTGCCAAATGCGGTCTCGGTTCCCCCTGAGCCTTAACTCGGCAGCAAGAGAAAGAGGCCTCCGTGGTCCAGATGAAGGGTCAAATCCTAATCGTCGATGACGAGCAGGAGACGTGTGACTTGCTCGAGATGTCGCTGGTGCGTCACGGCTTCAAGGTGACGACGTCGACTGCCGCCAAGGCCGCTTTGGAGCTCGTGGCGACGCAGGATTTTGACGTCGTGCTCACCGATCTCCAGATGCCGGAGATGAGCGGGCTCGACCTGTGCGAGCGCGTGCTCGGAACGCGCCCGAACATGCCCGTCGTGGTGATCACGGGACAGGGGAGCCTCGAGACGGCGATCGGCGCCATCCGCGTCGGCGCGTACGACTTCATCACGAAGCCCGTGGACCCGAAGCTTCTTTACTTGAGCGTGTCGCGGGCCATCCAGCATCGTCACCTTCAGGACGAGGTGAAGCGCCTGCGCGAAGCGGTCGCCGCCGACGGCGGCGCCGAGACGGCGATCGTCGGCCAGAGCGGCGCCATGCGTCGCGTCTACGAGCTGATCACGCGCGTCGGCGAGAGCGACGCTTCGGTCCTCATCCATGGCGAGACCGGCACCGGTAAAGAGCTCATCGCGCGCGGCATCCATACGCGGAGCCGGCGCAAGGACGGGCCCTTCGTCGCCATCAACTGCGCCGCCGTGCCTCATTCCCTCATCGAGAGCGAGTTGTTCGGTCATGCGCGCGGTGCCTTCACCGACGCGAAATCGGAGCGGAAGGGGCTCTTCGTCCAGGCAAGCGGCGGAACGCTGTTCCTCGACGAGATCGGCGAGCTGCCGATCGACATGCAACCGAAGCTTCTTCGCGCCCTCCAGGAGCGCAAGGTGCGGCCTGTCGGCGCCAACGCGGAGATCCCGTTCGACTCGCGCATCGTCGCGGCGACGAACCGGAACCTCGAGGACGAGGTCTACGAAAAGCGGTTCCGCGAGGACCTCTATTACCGGATCAACGTCGTGAAGATCGACGTGCCCCCGCTCCGCGAGCGAGGTGGCGATGTGCTCCATCTCGCGCAGTTCTTCCTGAAGCAGTTCGCGCAGCGCAACGACAAGAACGCGCTCGAGCTGTCGACGACGGGCGCTGAAAAGCTCATGGCGTACAACTGGCCAGGCAACGTGCGCGAGCTCGAGAACTGCATGGAGCACGCGGTCGCTCTCGCGCGCTTCGATCAGATCACCGTCGAGGATCTACCCGAGAAGATCCGCGCGTACCGCGCCGAGCGCTTCGTGGTCGCGGCTAACGATCCGACCGAGATCGTCACCATGGACGAGCTGGAACGGCGGTACATTCTGCGCGTCCTTTCCCTCGTCGGCGGCAACAAGTCCCGCGCGGCGCAGGTCCTCGGCTTCGACCGCCGGACGCTCTACCGGAAGCTCGAACGCTACGGGGACGCCCATGGGCCCGGCGCGTCCGCGTCCGCGTCCGAGCCGCCGCCTGCCGACGCCAGCTGACCCCGGCGCCGGCGCGTGGCGCGGTCACTGCGCCGCTGGTGGCGCTCAGAGGTTTGCGGACTCCGCGGCTGCGTCCTCGGCGCTCGCGTCGCGCTGAAGGCGACCGGCGCTGACGCCGTCCTCGCCTTGGAGCTCCTGAAGAGCACGCTGGATGCGGGCTCGCCACTGTTCGCGATCATCGACTCCGGTGTTCGTGTGCATCTTCATCGCGCCCAAGCGATTGCAGGTTCGGTGCCGCGTTTCACCAAGCCGGGGCCGTCGAGACTTTTCAGCGATTTCGGCGGTCGGCGGAGGTCTCTGACGGGGCGAAACGCCACCGCGCGTCGCCGGCCGCCTCAGGTCGCGCGGCGTGACCGCCAACGCTGTTTAACTACGCACGCACGCTCTAGAAGCGGCTGTCGATGGCGGCGCCGAACGCGAGGATGAGCGGAGCGACCTGGTCCGACGTGTAATGCAAGTCGCGATAGAGCGCGGTGTACGTCAGCTCGCTCGCGATGCGCGTGCGCGATGAGAAACGAAGCTCGAAGCCGCCGCCGATCTGACCGGCGACCTCGGAGTACGACCGCGCCGTCGGGAACAGCGCCGGGTCGATGCGCCACTCGCCGACGCCGACCTGCACGAACGTCGAGAGGCGCGAGTCCGTCGCGACCCGCGTGACGACCATGCGATTCGAGGCTGTCGCGCGGAGGTCATCGAGGACCAGCGTGCGATCGCCCATCAGCCGCATCGACCCATGCCAGTCGCGTGCGACGACGGAGAGGCTCGGCGCCGCAAAGTCGATGAACGCCCGCTGCTCGGGGCCTGTAGCGGACTGCGTCAGGACATCGCGCTCTGCCGTCGCAACGCCTTCGCGCGCCGCGCCGTGGTTGCTCGCGTCCGACGCCGCCGTCGGCCCGACCATCGCGGCCGTCAGCCAGCGCTCAGCTTCGCCGACGAGCCCCTGCCTCGCACCATCCTGCTTCGCGCTGCTCCCGTCCGCGAGCGCGGGGCTGGCGAGCGCGAACGCGCTGAGGAGGGCAAGGGCGGAAACGGCGAGGCGGGTAGGGTTCATGGTGATGCTGCGCGGGACGCTCAGCTCATTGCGAGGCGCGTGCCGCGCATGCTCGCGCTGCTGGAAAGTCCTGGAATTTCGCCGAATAGCGGCGTTTGATCGACCAAACAGTGCGTGCGGGGCCCCGGGGAGACGCGGCGCGCGAGCGCGCTTGGGGCGGCGCTTTCCGCCACGAACGACGAGCTTCCTCATTTTTCGCTCCCGCTCGGTCGATTTCTCGGAACGCCCTTGCGCACGCCTGATCCTGTCGGCCACCTTTGGTGGACGAGGTGCGAGAGAGTGGGTTGCGAGGCATGACGCGTGCACCAATGGCGCGGTGATGACTCGTCGACGACGGCTCGGAAACGCGTTCACGACCGATGAGGCGATCGACACGACCCTGCTCGTTTCGCCGCTTCTCACGGCGTGGACGCGCGTCGCCACCGCGGGTCGACCGCTCCCGTTCGCGTCGTCTGCCGCAGCGACGGTCGCGAGCGGAATGCGAGGTCGTGCGTCGCGACATGGTCCCGCGCTGGGTCGACAAGCTCACTCCGTGATGCGGAAATCGTAGCTCGCGCCGGCTCGCGCCCGACATCGACGCGTACTCGCATCCGCCGACGAACGAGGTGCTCAGGCGCCCGCGCCACCGGCAAATGCGAAGCGGCCTCTCCACCATGAAGTGGAGAAGCCGCCGCGCGTCGATCGCGTCGAACGTTGCTGGTTGCTACGTGCTCGTCAGAGCGTCAGAGCTTGCACGTGCCGCCCTTGCA